>DATLZP010000114.1:0-2379 GCA_035573935.1 Actinomycetota bacterium | reverse complement strand
GGCCGCCGCCACCGCTCCGGCCGCGAGGACCCGGAGCCGCCGCCGCGCGGCGAGGAGCCCGACGCCGAGGAGGGCCCCCACCGCCGGGGCGACGCCGGGCCAGAACGCCGTGCCGATGGCGAGCGGCACCCCCGCCGACACCCCGAGCCGCCAGGCCGGGACGGCGGTGCGGGCCGCGGCGTCGATCCGCTCCGCGACGAGCGGGAGCATCGCCAGCGCCACCAGGAGCCCGATCCGCCCCTCGGAGAACGCCCACAGCACCACGGCGGAGGTCGCGTAGGCCGCCCCGGCCACCACGGCCGCGGCCCGGTGCTCGGTCCGACGGAGGGTGGAGCGGTAGAGCATCGCCCCGGCGAGCGGCACGCCGGCCGCCAGGAGCACCTTCTGGGCCAGGGCCGTGCTGGCGCCGGAGAGGAAGGAGAGGACCCCGAGCGCGGCGAGGGCCGGGCTGGCCGGATCGGCGCCCCCCAGGGCCGTGGTCCGCACGCCGGACGCGAGCTCGGCGAAGAAGCCCTCGGGGCGGGCGGGGAACGCGGGCAGGACCCCGCCCTGGAGCACGTCCGGGCCCAGGAACCGGCGCACGGCGAGGGCCCCCACGGCCAGGGCCACGGCCCAGGCCACGAGGACGGGGTGGGCCCGGGCCAGGGAGGCGGCGTGGACCCGGACCCCGGCCGTCTCCTCCTGGTCCAGCTCCTGCTGCTCGGCGAGGATCCGGCCGGCGGTCTCGAACCACCGGGGCAGCCGGAGGATCGCCGACTCCATGAACCGACGCACCTCCCGATCGGGCACGGACCGCACGGCCTGGGCCCGGACCCGCCGACGGAGGGTCCCCGGGAGATGGCGGAGGTTCCAGCCCCAGGCCCGCACCAGCTCCCACGCCTCCTCCAGCCGCCGCCCCAGCAGGAGCAGCCCGAGCCGGGCCGCGCCGACCACCAGGTACAGCGGCAGGAGCCAGGCCAGCGTCACCGCGGAGTAGTTCTTGAGCATCGCTGCCAGCGCGGCCCGCTCCGCCTCGTAGCGGCGGCCCCCCCGGGCCGGCCGCTCCCCCCGGGTGGCCGCCCCCCGGTGCCGGGCCGTGGCCAGCGGCGTCATCAACACCCGGAACCCGGCCACCCGCGCCCGCCAGCAGAAGTCGAGGTCCTCGTGGTGCGAGACGAGACGCTCGTCGAACGGACCGGTCCGCTCCCACGCCTCCCGGGCCACGAGCATCGCCGCCGAGGACACGAACAGGACCTCCCGGACCCGGTCGTACTGCCCGTGGTCCACCTCGCCGTCCTGCAACGGCGTGGAGGGGTGCCCGAACCGATCGGTGGACCGCCCGACCTCCCGGAGGATCCGGGGATCCTCCCAGTCCACCACCTTGGGACCCACCACCCCGACCCGCTCCACCCCCTCCAGCCCGGCCGCGGCCACCAGCCGCTCCACGGCGTCGGCAGCGAGCACCGTGTCGTCGTGGAGCACGAGGAGGTAGTCGGCCTCCCGTGCGGCGGGGATCCGGGCCAGGGCCTCCCGCACCGCGCCGGCCACCCCCGCGTTCCGCTCCAGGGCCAGCACCCGGCCCGGGCCCAGGGCCTGCTCCAGGACCTCCCGGGAGCCGTCCCGGGAGGCGTTGTCCACGGCCAGCACGCCGACGCGGGGGTAGGTCTGGGCCGCGAGCGCCCGGAGGCACTCTCGGAGCCACGGCGCGCCGTCCTTCACGACGAGCACGACGAGGACGCTCGGGACCTGGACGTTCGTTGCGCGGGTCATGGGGTGCCGGTGAGGCGCCGGGGAGCCTAGCACGCGCCGACCGGAGGAACGCGGAAGGGGGGCCCTCCGGCCCCCCTCCGCACGTTCCGCGGCGACCTCGGCTCAGCGCTTCTTCGCCGTCGTCCGCTTCGTGGTCGACCGCTTCCGGGCGGGGGACTTCTTCCGCGCCGTCGACTTCTTCGCGGTCGAGCGCTTGGCGGCGGTCTTCTTCCGCGTCGCCTTCTTGGCCGTCGACTTCTTCGCGGTCGACTTCTTGGCCGTGGAGCGCTTCGCGGTGGTCTTCTTCCGCGTCGCCTTCTTCGCTGCTGGGGCCATCCGTCACCTCCTTTCGGCCGCTAGGACGCCATCCGCTTCAACCTCCGCCGTTCGCGCTCGCTCATGCCGCCCCACACCCCGTACCGCTCGTCCCGGCGCAGGGCGTAGTTCAGGCACTCGATGCGAACGGGGCACTCCGCGCAGATCCGCTTCGCCTCCCTCGATGAGCCTCCCTTCTCGGGGAAGAAGATCTCGGGATCGAACTCGCGACACCGCGCGCGTTCCTGCCAGGGGACGTAGTGGTGCACGCTCCTCCCTCTCCCCGGGCCTCCCTCCCGGCCCCGCCGGAATCACATCCGTGTGATTCTGCACGGT
>DATLZP010000113.1:0-2609 GCA_035573935.1 Actinomycetota bacterium | reverse complement strand
GCGGCCGGGACCCCGCCGAGCTGCCGCTCGTGGCGTTCGGCGGCGCCGGCCCCCTCCACGCGGCCCGCCTGGCGGAGGAGCTCGGCTCGCCGCGGGTCCTCGTGCCGCCCCTCCCCGGCTTCGTCTCCGCGCTCGGGCTCCTCGCGACCGAGCTCCGGACGGAGGCCGCGGAGACCGTGCTGGCCCCGGGACGGAGGAGCCCCTCACCCTCTTCCCTCCGACGGACGGTGGCCCGGCTCTCGCGGATCGCCCGCCGCCGCCTGGGGGACGACGCCGCCGCCGTCACGCTCGCCGCGGACCTCCGTTACCAGGGTCAGGGCTACGAGCTCACCGTTCCCCTCGCCGACGCGACCCCGGCCGCGATCGCGCAGGCCGAGCGCGCGTTCCACGCGCTCCACGACGCCGTCTACGGCCACGCCGCCCCCGGCGAGCCCGTGGAGCTCGTCGCCATCCGGGTCACCGCCAGCGCCCCGGGGGCCGGGCTCGTCCCCCGGCCCATCCCGGAGGGACCGCCGCCCGAGCCCGCCGCCGTGACCAAGGTGTGGGACGGTGGCGCCTGGGTGGAGACGCCGGCCTTCGACCGGGCGGCGCTGCCGCCCGGCTGGGGAGCCGCGGGTCCCGTCCTCGTGCTGGAGGAGGAGTCGACGACCTGGGTCCCCCCGGGCTGGACCCTGGCGGTGGACCCATGGGGGACCCTGGAGGTGGCCCGTGCCCGCTCGTGAGCGCGGGAGGGAGGTCGGGGCGTTCGAGGTCCTGGCGGCGGCCCTGAAGGGCGTGGCCCTCGAGATGAGCGAGGTGCTCCACCGCTCGGCCTACTCGCCGGTGATCCGCGAGATGCTCGACTTCTCCTGCGCGCTCCTCGACGACCGGGGCCGGGTGGTGGTCCAGGCCGACGACATCCCGGCCCAGCTCGGCGCGATGTCCCACATCGTCGAGCACGTGGAGCGGGCGAACCCGCGCCACACCTGGCGGCCGGGCGACGCCTTCCTCGTGAACCACCCCTACCGGGGAGGGGCGCACACGCCCGACATCTTCGTGTTCGCGCCGATCTTCCTGGACGGCGAGCTCACCGCCTGGGGCGGGACCTGCGCCCACCACGTCGACGTGGGCGGGCGCAACCCCGGCACCGAGGGCGCCGACAACACCTCGGTCTTCCAGGAGGGCCTGCTGCTGCCCGGGGTCCGGGCGATGCGCGAGGGCCGCCCCGTGGAGGAGGTGTGGCGCCTGATCGAGGCCAACGTCCGGGAGCCGGCCACCACGCTCGGGGACCTCCGCGCCCAGTTCGCGGCGCTCCAGACCGGCGCCCGGCGCCTCGCGGAGCTCGCGGCGCGCTTCGGACGCGAACGGCTCCTGCGGGGGATGCGCGAGCTCCAGGACTACTCCGAACGGCTCCTCCGCGCGGAGCTCCAGGCGCTCCCCGACGGGCGGGGCGAGGCCGAGGGCTTCATGGACGACGACGGGTCGGGCGGCCCGCCGGTCCGGATCCACGCGCGGGTCCAGAAGCGGGGGGACGGGCTCCTGGTGGACCTCTCCGGGAGCGACGCCCAGCGGCCGGGCGGGATGAACGTGCCCATCGTCTCCACCGAGGCCACGGTGTACTACGCGGTCCGCTGCGCGATCGGGGGGGACGTCCCGGTCAACGACGGCTTCTTCCGCCCCCTGGAGATCGTCGCCCCGGAGGGATCGTGCCTCAACCCCCGGTTCCCCGCCGCGGTGTCGGTGCGCCACCTCACCTGCCAGCGCCTCGCCGACACGCTGCTCCAGGCCCTCGGTCAGCTGGTCCCGGAACGGGTGGCGGCGGGGGGGTTCGTGGGGTTCTTCTCGATCATGGCCGCCGGCCCGAGCCCGCGGCACGGGGGCACCGTGGTCCTCCAGGACATCCTGGGGGGCGGGACCGGGGGCCGGCGGGGCCTCGACGGCCTCGACGCCGTCGACACCTACGTCTCGAACTGCGGGCTGCTCTCGGCCGAGGTCTGCGAGACGCTCTACCCGTGGCGGGTGGAGCGCACCGAGCTCATCCCGGACTCCGGCGGGCCCGGGGCCTTCCGGGGCGGGCTCGGCCTGCGGCGGACCTACCGCGCCCTCGCCGACCAGCAGACCGTCCTGTACATCGACCAGACCGACCCGGCCTTCGCCCCCCACGGCCTGCTCGGCGGGCTGCCGGGCCGACCCGCGGCGATCCGTCTCCGGGAGGGGGGCAGGGCCCGGCGCATCCCGACCAAGACCACCCTCCTCGTGCGCGCGGGGGCGGAGGTGGTCGTCGAGACCGCCGGCGGTGGGGGCTGGGGTCGGCCGGAGGAGCGCGACCGCGAGCTCTTGGCACGGGACCTGGCGGACGGGGTCGTCACCCCGAGGGGCGCCCTGGCGTACGCGCCGCGACCGCCTACCCGAGCAGGTAGCGGCGGGAGAGCGGCACCTCGTCGACGGGCTCCGAGGCGAGCACGCGCCCGTCGAGCCTGACGGTCCCGTCCCCGGGGTCGACCTCGACGGAGGGTACGGTCCGGTTCGCCACCAGGCGTGGGCGCGTCACGTCGCGGGTGTCCCGGACCGCCACGAAGCGGCGACGGCTCCCCAGGCGGGCCACGATCCCGGCCTCGAGCGCCGCGCGG
>DATLZP010000112.1:0-4027 GCA_035573935.1 Actinomycetota bacterium | reverse complement strand
TCCTCGTCGAGGTCCACGAACGGGATCCCCAGGCGGGCGGCGACGAGCCTTCCCACCGTGGACTTCCCGGAGCCGGGCGGCCCGATCAGGTAGACGATCACGGCAGCGACTCCAGGTAGGCCCGGAGGTTCCGCCGGGTCTCCGGCAGGGAGTCTCCCCCGAACTTCTCCAGGACGGCGTCGGCCAGCACGAGCGCCACCGCGGCCTCCCCCACCACGCCCCCCGCCGGGACCGAGCACACGTCGGTCCGCTGGGTGATGGCCACGTCCGGCCGCCCGCTGGCCAGGTCCACGGTGGCCAGGGGCTTGGGGACGGTGGAGATCGGCTTCATCGCCGCCCGGACCCGGATGGGCTCCCCGGTGCTCATCCCCCCCTCGATCCCCCCGGCCCGCGTCCCCCGCCGGGACAGGCGCCCCCCGCGGAGCACGATCTCGTCCTGCGCCCGCGACCCCCGCTTGGCGGCCACGGCGAAGCCCTCCCCCACCTCCACGCCCTTCACCGACTGGATGCTCATCAGGGCGAGGGCCAGGCGGGCGTCGAGCTTGCGGTCGTAGTGGACGTGCGAGCCCAGGCCCGGGGGGCAGCCGTAGGCCAGGACCTCGAACACCCCGCCCAGCGTGTCGCGCTCCGCCATCGCCCGGTCGATCTCCTCGACCATCCGGGCCGAGGCCTGCGGGTGGAAGCAGCGGACCGGGGAGGCGTCCACCGCCTCCAGGTCCTCCGGGCCGGGGGGCCGGGCCCCGGCCGGGACGGCGGCCCGCCCGATCCGCACCACGTGGGAGACCACCGCGATCCCCAGCTCCGCCAGGAACGCCTTGCACAGGCAGCCCGCCGCCACCCGGGCCACGGTCTCCCGGGCGCTGGCCCGCTCCAGCACGTTGCGGACGTCGTCGAACCCGTACTTCTGCACCCCGGCCAGGTCCGCGTGGCCGGGCCGGGGCCGGGTCAGCCGCCGGTCGGGGTCGGGCTCCCCCTCCACGGCCATCAGGTCCCGGTACTTCGTCTCCCACTCGGCGTTCTCGATCGTGATCGCCACCGGGCTGCCCAGCGTGCGGCCGTGGCGGACGCCGGAGAGGATCTCGAACCGGTCCCCCTCCAGGCGCTGCCGCCCGCTCCGCCCGTAGCCGTGGCGGCGGCGGGCCAGCTCGCCGGCCAGCTCCTTCGGGGACACCGGCACCCCGGCCGGCAGGCCCTCCAGCACGGCCACCAGGCCCCTGCCGTGCGATTCGCCGGCCGTGAGCATCCGGAGCACGGGCACATCATAGGCCCCACCCCCCGGGCCCCCGAGGTGGGTGGGGGCGGCCCGTGCGGGCCGCCCCCGGAACCGGCGACCGCTCCCCCCGTGCGCGACCGCCGGCCGTCTACTTCCGCTCCGTGACGCAGAGCGTGAACGCGTCGTCCCCGAACAGCAGGTCCGCGCAGTCCCCGGAGACGCTCACCAGCTGGAACCCGCCGGCGAACCGCTCGCCCTCCGCCACCGTGTACACCGTCCCGTCCACGTCGACCTGGGCCATCTGCTGCCCGCCCCGGGTGAACGTGTCGATCAGCACGACGGTGTGCTCGCCCACGGTCTCGCTGGCGTCGGGGCCCCCCGTGGGTCCCCCGGTCGGTCCGCCGGTCGGTCCGCCGGTGGGCCCTCCCGCGGGCGAGGGGCTGACCCCGCCCCCGGGGCTGGGGCTCGCCAGCACCGGCGGAGGCGAGAACGGATCTCGGCCGGTGAAGGTGAGCACGCCCGGGGGTGGGGTCTGGCGGGGCGTCGGGGACTCGGCGGGGGGCGCGGGGCTCCCCCCCGGGGCGGGGGGAAGCGCGACCTCCTCGCCTCCCCCTCCCAGCAACCTGGTGAAGAGGAAGAACACCACCGCCGCGCCGGCGAAGGCGCCGAGGACGATCAGCGCGCGGCGGTCCCGGGGGGAGAGCGGCATCGGTCTCAGCCTCCTGCGCTCGCGGTCGCCCCGGCGGTCGCCGCGGCGGCGGCGCCCTCCGAGGGACCGGGGACGGACCCGGGGCCGGCGGACGTGTCGGTCGTGTAGAACTCCACGGAGAGCTGCATCGACAGGCCGGAGGGGGTGGGGGTCGCGCCCTCCGTCCCCTCCGTGCCCCCGCCCGGGCCGATCTGCAGGCTGGTCACCTTGACCGCCCGGGGCAGCGTCTCCAGCCGGAAGAGGAACTCGTCCAGGGAGAAGTAGCCCCCGGTCACCTGGATCTGGGCCGGGACGGTGGAGAAGCCGCCGCCCTCGCTCGCGGCCGGCGTCCCGGGCTGGACGGAGAAGAAGTCCACCGCGGCCCGGTCCGCCGCCGCGGCCAGGAGCCGGATCATCCCCGGCAGGTCGGCCGTGGGCGGCACCTGCATGTCGAGGCGGGCGATCGCCTGGCGGACCCGGGGGGCCTCCTCCCGGGCCTCCTGGAGGGCGGCCAGCTGGTTCCGGAGGGCCTGCTCCTGGGACTCGGCCTCCTCGAGCTGGGCCCGGGCCTCCCCCACGTCCCGCATCTTCGGGAGCAGCAGGAGGAAGACGGCCAGGGCGGCCAGGACGAGGACCGCCACGCCGGCGAGGATGGGGGCCCGGCGGCTCACGGCGCCCCTCCCGCGCCCCGACGGGTCACGGCGTCCACCGAGAGGTCGACGCCGGAGGAGAACGTGTAGTGGCCGCTGAACGGCGCCGTCTCCGTGGCGTTCGTGGCCCACGCGTTCACCCATCCGCGCACGCCCTCCAGGCGGGTGAGCCAGTCGGCGAGCGTCCGGATGTCGGCCACGACCCCGTCGAAGGCGATCGTCCCAACGAGCTGCCCGCCGGCCTCCCCCTCCGGGGCCTGCCCGGGCGCCGCCGTGATCTGCGCGGTCATGCTCGTGAGGTACGCGTCGTTCGGGATCACCCGCGACAGGTCGAGCAGGGCACCGGACCACGACACCTCGTTCGCGAACACCTCGCCCACGAGGTCCTGCTTCTGCTCCAGCTCCGCCCGGAGGTCGGCGAAGCGCTGCAGGCTCGCCACCTCGGCCTGGAGCGCGCGGTTCACCGCCTCCTGGGCCTCGAGGTCCTGGTTCACCTGGGACAGCGTGAGCACCTGGACCCCGTACAGGAAGGCGATCCCGGCCAGCACCACGACGCCCGCCAGCGCGACGAGCGAGGTGAGGCGCCGCGTGCGCTGGCGCTCCCGGATCTCCGGCGGGAGCAGGTTCACCTGGCTCATCCCGACCTCCTCACGCGCCCTTGCCCGGCAGGGCCAGCCCGACGGCCACGGCGAGGACCGGCTCGGCCTCGGCCATGCCGTCCTCGGACAGGTTCAGCTGGGACCGGACCTTCGCGAACGCGCGCCCCCGGTCCACCGGCACGGGGATCCGCTCCTGGAGCAGCTCCAGCAGGCCGGCCAGCTTCGAGCCCCCGCCGGTGACGAGGACCCGGCCGATCCGGGCCCCCTGGACCTGGGCCGTGTAGAACTCGAGCGAGGACCGGATCTCGTCCACGAAGCTCCCGGCCCGGGCCAGGGCCACCCGGCGGACGTCGTCGGGGGTGGGCGCCCCCTCCACGGCCTCGCCCCGCTTCAGCCGCTCCGCCACGTCCTCGTCCAGCCCCAGGCCGCGGGCGATGGCCAGCGTCACGTCCCGGCCCCCGGAGGGGAGGATCCGCACGAACCGCGTCACCTGGCGGTCGTGGACGCAGATGTTGGTCACGTGGGAGCCGACGTCGATCACGGCCTCCTCGCCGCCCTCCAGGGCCAGGCCCTCCTCGCCGCTGCCCACGGCCCGGACGAGGGCGAAGGGGATCAGATCGACGCCGACGGGCTCGAGCTTCGCGGCCTCGGCCGCCGCCACGAGCGCGTTCACCATGATCCGCTGGGCGGCGACCAGGAGGAGCCGGAGCATCTTGCGACCCTCCTGCTCGAACTCCCCCAGCACGTCGTAGTCGAGCACCGCCTCGTCCACGGCCATCGGGATGTACTCCTGGACCTGGAAGGCCAGGGAGCCGCGCAGCTCCTTCTCCGGCAGCCACGGGATCGACACCTCGCGCACGACGCACCGGTGGTTCCC
>DATLZP010000111.1:0-3723 GCA_035573935.1 Actinomycetota bacterium | reverse complement strand
TTCTCCTCGGTCGGCCTGTGGGCGCCGGTCCGGGCCCGGGCCGGCGGGCAGCCCATCCCCGACGTCGAGGGGCGCTCGGAGGGGGTCACGGCCTACCACTGGACCGTGCGGGAGTTCGTCCGGGAGAAGCTCCTGCGGTTCATGTTCGCGGAGGCCGAGGACGAGCGCTCCCAGATCGCCGACCTCGTGGCCCGGGTGGAGTCCTCCCTCGACCGGGAGTGCGAGGACGACCCGGAGCACGACGCCACCGTGGTCTTCGACGGCCGGCCGGTGGAGGGCTTCGACGACCTCTGCGAGCTGATCGCGGAGCAGGTGGAGATGGACGGCTCGCCGTGGCGGGGCCGGGTCGCCGACGCCACGGTCGCCGCGTTCGTCCGCCGCCTGGAGGCGGCCCGGTTCCGGATGGGCCACCTGGTGTGGGGCAGGCAGGCCGAGCACCCCGAGCGGCACCGGATCGACTGGGAGGCGAACCAGGTCACGGTGGTCGACATCCACACGCTCCACGACCGGGCGAAGCGGTTCGTCACCGGCGTCGTGATCAAGCGGCTGTTCGAGCAGAAGGAGCGGATGGGCCGGCGGGAGCCGCTCGCGTTCCTCGTCCTCGACGAGCTGAACCGCTACGCCCCGCGGGAGGGCTGGAGCCCGATCAAGGAGGTGCTGCTCGACGTGGCGGAGCGGGGCCGGTCCCTGGGGATGATCCTGATCGGCTGCGAGCAGACCGCGAGCGAGGTCGAGCGGCGGGTGATCGCGAACTCCGCGTACCGGGCGGTGGGCCGCCTCGACACCGCCGAGGCCCAGCGGAGCGAGTACGGGTTCCTGCCGGCCGTCACCCGGCAGCGGGCGGGGATCCTGAAGCCGGGGTCGATGATCCTCCAGCAGCCCCACATCCCCGTGCCGGTGCAGGTGCGGTTCCCCTTCCCCTCCTGGGCCACGCGGGCCGACGAGGCGGCGCCCGCGGCCCGGGACCCGTTCGCCCGGTTCGAGGGGGAGTGACCCGAGGGCCTCGGAACGACACGGGTGTGATGCGCGTCACGGGACGCCGGTAGGGTCGGGCCGATGCGGCTGCTGCACACCGCCGACTGGCACGTGGGGAAGCAGATCCGGGGGCGGCCCCGGATGGACGAGTTCGAGGCCGCCCTGGATGAGGTCGTCGGGATCGCGGTGGACGAGGGCGTGGACGCGGTGCTCGTGGCGGGCGACGTCTACGAGCACCGGGCCCCGGCTCCCGAGGCCGACGGCCTGGTGTTCGACGCCCTCCTCCGCCTCCGGGACGCCGGGATCCGCGTGGTGCTCGTCCCGGGGAACCACGACTCCCCGGCCCGGTTCGAGGCCCTGGCGAAGCTGCTGCTGCCGCTCGGGATCGTCGTGGTGCCGCGGGTGCGCCGGCCGGAGGCGGGGGGGATCGTGGAGGTCCCCTCCCGCGACGGCTCCGAGCTGGCCCAGGTGGGCTGCGTGCCGTTCGTCCCCGAGCGGCGGTTCGGCGACGCGGCGGCGCTGTTCGAGGCCTCCGAGTCCTGGCACCAGGCGTACGCCGAGGGGATGGGGGACCTGCTGGGGGCGTTGGCGGCCGGGTTCCGGCCCGGCGCGGTCCACGTCCTCGTGGCCCACCTGTTCACCGACGGGGCCCTTCTCGGGGGCGGCGAGCGGGAGCTCACGATCGGGATGGCCTACGCGGTGGCCCCCTCCCGGCTGCCGGGGACCGCGCAGTACGTGGCGCTGGGCCACGTCCACCGGCCGCAGCGGGTCCGGGGCGCGCCCACCGCCGCCCGCTACGCGGGGTCGCTCCTCCAGCTCGACTTCGGCGAGCTCACCCAGGAGGCGAAGTCGGTGGCGCTGGTCGAGGCCAGCCCGGGGAAGCCGGCCCGGGTCCGGGAGGTCCCGATCACCGCCGGGCGGCGGCTCCTCGAGCTCCGGGGGACGTTCGACGAGGTGGTGGCGGCGGCCGACCGGGTGGGGGAGGCCTGGCTCCGGGTCCGGGTCCGGACCGACGGGCCGGTCCCCGGCCTGGCCGACCGGGTCCGGGAGCAGCTCCCCAACGCCCTGGACGTGGTCCTGGAGTACGAGCGGAAGGAGGAGGGGATCCGCCCGCCGGCCGTGGCCGCGCTCGGGCCCCGGGAGCAGTTCCTCGCCTACTTCGAGCACCACCACGGCGCGGCCCCGCCCCCGGAGGTGCTCCGGGCCTTCGACGAGGTCCTGGCGCTGGAGACGGAGGAGGCGTAGGCGCATGCGGCCGCTCTGGCTGCGGCTCAAGGGCTTCACGGCCTTCCGGGACGAGGTCGAGCTCGACCTCTCCGACCTCGACCTGTTCGCCATCACCGGGCCCACCGGCTCCGGGAAGTCCTCGCTCCTCGACGCGATGACCTACGCGCTCTACGGGAAGGTGGACCGGGTGGGCAAGCAGGTCGGCCAGCTCGTGTCGCAGGGCCAGCCCGGGATGGCCGTGACGCTCGAGTTCGCGGTGGGCGACGAGCGCTACCGGGTCGCCCGCCGCACGCCGGTGAAGGGGCCGAGCCGGGCCGTGCTGGAGCGCCTGGTGGACGGGGAGTGGCGCCCGGAGCCGGCGAGCGGCGTGCGGGGGGTGGACGCCGCGGTGGTGGGGATCGTCGGCCTCGACTACGACGCCTTCACCCGGTCCGTGCTGCTCCCCCAGAACCGGTTCGCCGAGTTCCTGGTGGGCGACGCGGCGGAGCGGCGGCGGATCCTCACCGAGCTGCTCGGCCTGGAGCTGTTCGAGCGGCTCGGCAAGCGGGCCGGGGAGATCCGGCGGCAGGCCGAGGCGGAGGCGGGGGCCCACCGGGCGATGCTCGAGCGCGAGTACGCCGGGGCCTCGGAGGAGGCCGTGGCCCGGGCCGAGGAGGCGGCCCGGCGGGCCGAGGAGCGGAAGGCCGGGCTGGCCGAGGCCGAAGGGCGGGTGGGGGAGCTCCTGGGGCGGTGGCGGGCCATCGAGCACGAGGTGGCCACGCTCACGGCCTGCGCCGGGGAGGCGAGGCGATCCGCGGGGCAGGCCGACGGATATGCCGACGTCCTCGGGGACCTGGCCGGGCGGCTGGCCGAGGCGGCCGGGGAGGCGGAGGAGGGGGCGGCCCGGGCGGCGGCGGCGGAGGAGGAGGCGTCCCGGACGGAGCGCGAGCTGCGCGAGGCGGAGCGGCGGTGGGGGAAGGCCACGGAGGTGGCCGCCCTGGTCGTGAAGGCCGAGCGGCTGGAGCCGCTGCGACGGGCGGTGGATGACGCCGCCGCCGAACTGGAGCGGGTCCGGGCCGAGGGGCCGGAGCTGGAGCGGGCCCTGGCGGAGGCGGAGGAGGAGCGGGCGGGGCGCCAGGCGCAGGCGACGGCGGCCCGGGAGGCGCTCCGCTCCGCCCAGCGGGCGCTCGAGCACGCGCAGCACGCCGACCTGGCGGCGGCGGTCCGGGAGCACGTCCGGGTCGGGCAGGCCTGCCCCGTGTGCGGGGCCACGGTGGAACGGCTGCCCAGGGCGCCCAAGGCCCCGGACCTGGACCGTGCGAAGCGGGAACTGGCCAAGGCGGAGAGGGCCGTCGAGGCCGCGGACGAGGGGATGCGGCGAGCGGAGCGGGCGGTCGAGGAGGTCGCGCAGCGTCTGGCGGTCCACGCCCGGGAGCTCTCCCGCTGCGAGGCCGACCTCGACCGGCATCGGGCGGAGGCCGAGCGGGCCGAGGCCGAGCTCCGGGAGGCCCTGGGAGGCCGGCCGCCGAAGGACCCGGTCGC
>DATLZP010000110.1:0-7458 GCA_035573935.1 Actinomycetota bacterium | reverse complement strand
CGGCCTCCCCGGCGCCGGCCGCCGCTCCCCGCACCGCGGCCCCCACCATCGCCTCGCCCCCCAGGGCGTGGACCGTGAGCATGGCGACCCCCAGGCGGGCCGCGTTCCGGGCCGCCCGCTCCACCGTGGTCGGGATGTCGTGGAGCTTGAGATCGAGGAACACGTCGGCGTGGCGGCCGACCCGCCGCACGGCCTCCGGCCCCGCCGCGGTGAACAGCTCGAGGCCCACCTTCAGCATCCCCACGGAGCCGGCCAGGGCCGCCGCCAGCTCCTCCGCCCGGGAGAGGTCGGAGAGATCGAGGGCCACGATCAGCGGGTTGGCCGGCCTGGGGGTCACGGCCCGTCCCCCGTCCGGAGGCCGCCCCGGAGGTCGGCCGGGGAGGAGACCCCGTGCGCCCCCAGGTAGGCCGCCACGCCCTCCGCGATCCTGGCGGGAGCCCCCGGGTCCACGAGCGTGGCCGTCCCCACCTGGACCGCCCAGGCCCCGGCCAGCAGGAGCTCGGCCGCCTCCGGGCCCGTCGTCACCCCTCCCCCGCCCATCAACGGCACCCCCGGCACCGCCCGGGCCACGTCGAAGACCGCCCGGAGGGCCACCGGCCGGATGGCGGGGCCGGAGAGCCACCCGGCCACCGATCCCAGGGCCGGACGGCCGCGCTCCGCGTCCACCCCCATGGCGGGGAGCCCTCCGGCCACGGTCAGGCCGTGGACGCCGGCCCGCACGCACGATCGGGCGGCGTCGCCCAGGTCGGGCAGGAGGCAGGGCAGCTTGGCGAACACCGGGAGCCGCGACATCCGGGCCACCGCCCCGGCCACCTCGGCGGCTCGCTCCGGCCGGGCGCAGAACGACGGACGGTCGAGCTCCTCGTCCGGACGATCCAGATGGGCCTCGATGGCCACGACGCCCGGGGCCACGTGGACCCGGCTGGTCACGGCCACGAACTCCTCCAGGCTGCCCCCCGTCACCGAGACGATCACCGGGACCCCCGTCCGGACCAGGCGCGGCAGCTCCTCCTCGACGAACGCCGCCACCCCCGGGTTCTGCAGGCCCACCGACCAGAGCAGGCCGGACGGGGTCTCGGCCACCCGGGGACCGGCCGACCCGATCCGGGGGGCGAGGGTGATGCTCCGCGAGACCAGGGCTCCCACCCCGGCCGGCTCGAGGAGCGGCCCGACCTCCTTCCCCGTGCCGGCGCAGCCGGAGGCCACCACGATGGGGGAGCGCAGGGCGAGCCCGCCGAGGTCGACGGGGAGCGGCCGGGGCACCGGCCCTCACCCCGCCGAGAGGGGCGCGGCCGGCGCGTCCTCCGTCCCGCCCCAGCGGTCCCACACGATCCGGGCCGCGTTGAAGACGGGCCCCTCCACGCAGGCCCGGAGGTGGTCGAACCCCGTCCCGTCGGTCCGGGCCACCGGCACCGCGCAGCCGAAGCACAGGCCGGTCCCGCACCCCATCCGCTCCTCCAGGGCCACCTGTGCCGGGATCCGCCGCTCCCGGCAGAACCGGGCCACGCCACGGAGCACGTCGCGGGGCCCGGCCGCGTACACCACCTCGGTTCCCCAACGTGCGGCGCGCTCCTCCAGGACGTCGATCACGCGCCCCCGGTCGCCGAGCGAGCCGTCGCGCGTGACGATCGCCAGGTTCGTGGACAGGCGCTTGGCCTCGATCGGCTTGAAGACCTCTTCCAACGTCGCCCCGCCGATCAGCATGTCCACCCGCCTGCCCCGGGCCCGGAGCTCCTCGGCCAGGAACTGCAGGGCCGCTGCCCCGTGCCCCTCTCCGACCAGGAGGCAGGTGCGCAGGCGCCGGGGGTAGGCGAAGGCCCGACCCAGGGGCCCGATCACGTCCAGCGAGGTGTGGGACGGCCGCCGGGCCAGCCAAGCCGTCCCCGGTCCCCGGACGTCGAAGGCGAACTCGAACGTCCCCGCCCATCCCCCCCGCCGCGAGGCGGCGTGCACCCAGAACGGCCGTCGGAGGAGGTAGGCCCGTCCCGGGGGGACGGCCACCGAGATGAACTGCCCGGGCCTGGCCCGCTCCGCGATCTCCGGGGCCACGAGCGTGATCGCGTGGTAGGCGCCCAGCCGCCGGACCGAGAGCACCTCCGCCCGGGCCCGCTTCACCCGGCCTCCCCGTCGGCCCGGGCGGCCACCCCCATGGGCCCCGGCGGCCGGTCCAGGGGCAGGTCGGGTCGGCCGGCCAGGCCGGCCCGGGCCGCCCGATGGTGCTCCTGGAGCGACCACGGCTCGCCCAGGCCCGCCCGGAGGGCCTCGATCCCCCGGACCGCGGCCAGGACCCCGGGCAGCGTGGTGATGCACGGGACGCGGGCCGCCGCGGCCGCGGTGCGGATGGCCCACCCGTCGCTCCGGGGCTCCCGGCCGAACGGGGTGTTGATCACGAGGTCCACCTCGCCCCGCCGGATCAGCTCCACGGCGTTCGGGCTCCCCTCGGACACCTTCGCCACCCGCTCCACCGCGATGCCCGCCCGGGCCAGCACGCCGGCCGTGCCCCGGGTGGCGAGCAGCCGGAACCCCAGGTCGGCCAGCCGCTTGGCCGGGAGGACGACGGCCCGCTTGTCCCGGTTGGCCACGGAGACGAACGCCGTCCCGGCGGAGGGGAGCCCGGCCCCGGCCGCCACGAGGGCCTTGGCCAGGGCGGCCCCGGGGTCCCGGTCGATGCCCATCACCTCGCCGGTAGAGCGCATCTCCGGGCCCAGCACGGTGTCCACGCCCGGGAACCTCCCGAAGGGCAGCACGGCCGCCTTCACCGCGGTCGCGGGGAGCCGCCGGTAGTGGGCGGGGTCGGCCGGGACGAGCCCCTCCCCCCGCAGGTCGGCGAGCGTCCGGCCCACCATGACCAGCGTGGCCACCTTGGCCAGCGGGACGCCGGTGACCTTGGAGACGAAGGGGACGGTCCGGGAGGCCCGGGGGTTCGCCTCCAGGACCCACACCCGCTCATCCTTCACCGCGAGCTGGACGTTCAGCAGGCCCACGACGCCGAGCCGCCGGGCGATCCGGGCCACGACCCCGTGGACCTCGTCCAGCTCCTCGTCGCCCATCGTGGCCGGGGGGATCTGGCACGAGGAGTCCCCGGAGTGCACGCCGGCCTCCTCGATGTGCTCCATCACCGCCCCCACGAAGACCTCCCGGCCGTCGCTCACCGCGTCCACGTCGAGCTCGATCGCGCCCTCCAGGAACCGGTCGATCAGCACGGGGTGCTCGGGGGAGGCGGCGGCGGCGGTGCCCACGAACCGCTCCAGCTCCTCCTCGTCGTAGACGATCTCCATGGCCCGGCCCCCCAGCACGTAGGAGGGGCGGACCACGACGGGGTACCCGACCGCGGCCGCCACCTCCCGGGCCTCCTCCAGGCCCCGGGCCTCGCCGTGGGGCGGAGCCGGGATCCCGAGCTCGGCCAGGACCCGGGCGAACTTCCCCCGGTCCTCCGCCAGGTCGATCGCCTGGGGCGGCGTGCCGAGGACCCGGAAGCCCTCGGCCTGGAGCACCCGGGCCATGGCCAGCGGCGTCTGGCCCCCGAACTGGACGATCACGCCCTCCGGCCGCTCCGCCCGGCACACGGCGAGGACGTCCTCCGCCGCGAGCGGCTCGAAGAACAGGCGGCTCGACGTGTCGTAGTCGGTGGAGACGGTCCCGGGGTTCGAGTTCACCATCACCGAGGCGTACCCCGCCTCCTCCAGGGCGAAGGCCGCGTGGACGCAGGCGTAGTCGAACTCGATCCCCTGCCCGATCCGGTTCGGCCCGGCCCCCAGGATCACCACCCGGGGCCGGTCGGACGGTCGGACCTCGGTCTCCTCCTCGTACGTCGAGTAGTGGTAGGGGGTCCGGGCCGGGAACTCCCCGCCGCAGGTGTCCACGGTCTTGAAGACGGGGACGACCCCGAGCTCCTGCCGGCGGCGGCGGACCTCGGCCTCCCCCGCTCCCACCAGGCGGCCGATCCGCCGGTCGGAGAGCCCGAGCCGCTTCGCCACCCGCAGCTCGTCCGCCGACAGGTCGGCCAGGCGACGGCCCCGGAGCCGGTCGGCCCCCTCGACCACCTGCGCGATCTGGTCCACGAACCAGGGGTCGATCCCCGAGGCCCGGGCCACCTCCTCCACGGACCGGCCGGCCGAGAGCGCCGCCTCGATCAGGTGGAGGCGACGCTCCGACCCCTCCCGGATCCGCTCCAGGGGGTCGCCCGGCCCGAGGTCCGGCGCGTCGGCCCCCAGGTCGAACCAGGGCTTCTCCATGGACCGCCAGGCCTTGCCCAGGGCCTCCTTGAACGTCCGGCCGATGGCCATCACCTCCCCCACGGACTTCATCGTGGAGGTGAGCCGGGCGTCGGCCCCGGGGAACTTCTCGAACGCGAACCGCGGGACCTTCACCACGACGTAGTCGAGGGTCGGCTCGAACGCGGCGGGGGTCTCCCCCGTGATGTCGTTCGCGATCTCGTCGAGCCGGTAGCCGACGGCGAGGAGCGCGGCGATCTTCGCGATCGGGAACCCGGTGGCCTTCGACGCGAGGGCCGAGGACCGCGACACCCGGGGGTTCATCTCGATCAGCACGGTCCGCCCGTCGCGGGGGTCCACGGCGAACTGGACGTTCGACCCGCCGGTCTCCACGCCGATCGCCCGGATGCAGGACAGGGCCATGTCCCGCATCGCCTGGTACTCGCGGTCGGTGAGGGTCTGCTGGGGGGCCACCGTGATCGAATCGCCGGTGTGGACGCCCATCGGGTCGACGTTCTCGATCGAGCACACCACGACCGCGTTGTCGGCGCCGTCCCGCATCACCTCGAGCTCGAACTCCTTCCAGCCGGCCACCGACTCCTCGACCAGGATCTCCCCCACCGGGCTCTCCGCCAGGCTCCGGCGGGCCAGCTCCTCCAGGTCCGCCGGTCCGTGGGCGAACCCGCTGCCCCCGCCGCCCAGGACGAACGAGGGCCGCACGATCACCGGGTACCCCACCTCCCCGGCCACGGCCAGGGCCTCGGGGACGGTGCGGGCCACGCCGGAGCGGGGGACCGGCAGGCCGGCCTCGACCATCGTCCGCTGGAAGCCGCTCCGGTCCTCGGCCCGGCGGATCGCCCCCAGGTCCGCCCCGATCAGCCGGACGCCCAGGCGGTCGAGCTCCCCGGCCTCGGCCAGGGCCACCGCCACGTTCAGGCCGGTCTGGCCGCCGAGCGTTGGCAGCAGCGCGTCGGGGCGCTCCCGCTCCATCACCGCCAGGACCGAAGCCGGGGTGAGCGGCTCCACGTAGGTGGCGTCGGCCAACGCGTCGTCGGTCATGATCGTCGCCGGGTTCGAGTTCACCAGGGCCACCCGGAACCCCTCCCGCCGCAGGACCTTGCAGGCCTGGGTCCCCGAGTAGTCGAACTCGCAGGCCTGCCCGATCACGATCGGCCCCGAGCCGATCACCAGGATGCTCCGGAGGTCCTCGCGGCGGGGCATCAGGCCCCCTCCAGGAGCCGCCGGAACGCGTCGAACACGGGGCGGGCGTCGTGGGGGCCCGGCGCCGCCTCCGGGTGGAACTGGACCGAGAGGGCCGGCCGATCCAGGCAGCGGAGGCCCTCCAGGGTGCCGTCGTTCAGGTTCCAGTGGGTGAGGGCCACGGGGCCGAACGCCGTCTCGGCGGTCGGGGGGCGCCCCGGGCCGGGCCATCCCCGATCCGGGGCCGGGCCGCCGTCGGGGAGGAGGGAGCGGGGGTCCACGGCGAACCCGTGGTTATGGGAGGTGATCTGGACCCGGCCGGTGTCGAGGTCCACGACGGGCTGGTTCGCCCCGCGGTGCCCGAACCGCATCTTGTAGGTCCGCCCCCCGAGGGCGAGCCCCAGGAGCTGGTGCCCCAGGCAGATCCCGAGGAGCGGGACGCCGGCCCGGAGGGCGGCCCGGGCCGCCCGGATCCCGTAGGCCGTGGCCGCCGGGTCGCCGGGCCCGTTCGACAGGAACACGCCGTCGCATCCGCCGCCCAGCACCTCCTCCGGCGGGGTCTCGGCCGGGAAGACCGTGGCCTCCAGGCCGTTCGCGGCCAGGAGGCGGAGGATGCTCCGCTTGAGCCCCAGGTCGTAGACCGCCACCCGGAACACCGGGCCGTGGGATCGGTCCGCCGGGCCCACGACCTCCCGGGCCTCGTACGGCTCCGGCGCCGAGACCGTCCGGGCCAGGTCGGCCCCCGCCATCCCCGGCCGCTCCCGGACCCGGGACAGGAGCGAGGCGGGATCCAGGTCCTCGGTGGAGACCCCGCACCGCATCGCCCCCCGCTCCCGGATCCGCAGCGTGAGGCGCCGCGTGTCGACGCCCTCCACCCCGGGGACCCCGGCCGCCTCCAGCTCCTCGGCCAGCGTCCGCTCGGCCCGCCAGCTCCAGGCCCGCCGGGACGCCTCCCGGACCACGAACCCCGCCACCCGGACCCGCCCCGACTCCGGGTCCACGCGGTTCGTCCCGTAGTTCCCCTGCTGGGGGGCGGTCATCACCACGACCTGGCCGGCGTAGGAGGGGTCGGTGAGCACCTCCTGGTACCCGCACATCGCCGTGTTGAACACGGCCTCCCCGAACGCCTCCCCCCGCCCGGCGAAGGCCGTGCCCCGCAGGACCGTCCCGTCCTCCAGGGCGACGAGCGCGGCCGGCGCCCCCATCAGCGCGTCGCCTTCCCGTCCGCCACGACGAGCTCTCCCCGGAGGAGGGTGTGGACGACGCGGCCGGTGAGGGCCCGCCCGAGGAACGCCGAGTTGCGGCTGCGGGAGGCGAACGGCGGCTCGACGATCCACGTCTCGGCGGGGTCGAACGCGGTCAGGTTGGCCGGGCGGCCCGGCTCGATGGGGCCGCCGTGGTCCGAGGCCCCCAGGATCCGAGCCGGGGCCGTGGACATCGCCTCCACCACCCGGGGGAGCGTGAGGAGGCCGGGCGAGACGAGCTCGGTGCAGGCCACCGCCAGGGCGGTCTCCAGCCCGATCGTCCCGGGGGGCGCCCGGTCGAACTCGGCCTCCTTCTCCTCCACGGCGTGGGGGGCGTGGTCGGTGGCCACGGCGTCGATCGTGCCCCGGGCCAGGGCCAGCCGGAGCGCATCGCGGTCGTCGGGCGTCCCGAGCGGGGGGTTCACCTTCAGGTTCGGGTCGTAGGAGGCGAGGGCCTCGTCGGTGAGCGCCAAGTGGTGGGGCGTGACCTCGGCGGTGACCCGGGTCCCCTCCTCCCTGGCCAGACGCAGGAGCTCCACGGCCCGCCGGGTCGACAGGTGGCACAGGTGCAGGCGCCCTCCGGTGAGGCGGGCCAGGGCCAGGTCCCGGGCCACGGCGATCTCCTCGGCCTCCGGCGGGATCCCGGCCAGTCCCAGCGTGGCCGACCAGTACCCCTCCCGCATCTGCCCGCCCTCCGCGAGCGACGGCTCCTCGCAGTGGGAGGCGATGGTCGCATCGAAGGCCCGGGCGTACTCCAGGGCCACCCGGAACAGGCGGGCGTCGGCCACCGGGCGTCCGTC
>DATLZP010000109.1:0-4105 GCA_035573935.1 Actinomycetota bacterium | reverse complement strand
CGGTCGGGCCTCGGTGGTCGCTCCGGCCGCCGGACGGCCCCCGTCGCCGCCGTCCCCCGACGCCCGGGCCAGGATGGCCTCGATCAGCCCGGCCTTCCGGAGGCGCTGGGCCCCCTCGATGCCGAGCCCCTGGGCGATCTCCTGGAGCTCGGAGAGGACCTTCCCCTCGAGCGTGTCGCGGTCGATCGTGCTGAGATCCATGTCGGTCAGGCCCCTCCCTCGAGCTGCTGCCTGAGGGCCCGCCAGTCCTCGGTGAACCGATCGAGCCCGATGTCGGTGAGCGGGTGCTTCACGAGCTTGGTGAAGACGTCGTAGGGCATCGTGGCGATGTCGGCGCCGGCCAGGGCGGCCTCCACGACGTGCATGGGGTGTCGGAGGGAGGCGGCGAGCACCTGCGTCTCGTAGCCCTGGACGTCGTAGATCTCGCAGATCTGCCGGAGGGCGTGCATCCCGTCGCTCGCCGCGTCGTCGATCCGGCCGAGGAACGGCGAGACGATGTAGGCCCCGATCTCGGCGGCCAGGATCGCCTGGGCCGGGGAGAACACGAGGGTCACGTTCACCCGGATCCCCTCATCGGTGAGCCGCTTCCCGGTCTGGAGGCCGGCCGGCGTCATCGGCACCTTGATCACGGCGTTCGAGCCCAGCTGGGAGAGCTCCACGCCCTCGCGGTACATCGCCTCGGCCTCCGGCTGCGTGGTCTCGAGCGAGACGTCGCCGTCCACCTCGGCCAGGATCTCCTTCCAGACCTCCTCCGGCCGCTTCCCCTCCTTCCCCACCAGCGTGGGGTTCGTGGTGACGCCGGAGAGGACGCCCCACCGGTTGATCTCGCGGATCTCCTCGATGCTCGCGGTGTCCAGGAACAGCTTCATGCCGTCCGTCCTTTCTGGCCCCGGGCCCGCTCCGAGCGGGTCTGGGCCGCGCGCTCCGTCGCCCGCTCCATCACCAGCTCGATGATCGCGGTGAGCGCCTGATCGAAGTTGTAGTTCGGGATGACGGGGACCCCGTGGGAGAGCGCCTGGCTCTTGATGTACCGCTGGAGACGGCGGATGTTCTCGAACCCCTGCTGGTACCGGAGGGCCGGACGCGACGCCGCCTCGGAGCCCCGCACCGCGAGATGGCCGCGGTGCATCTCCTCATCCTCCACCGAGATGATAACCGGAACGGCGAGGATCCGGTCGCCGATCCGCTCCAGGTCCAGGAACCCGGGGACCACGTGGGCCCCCTCCACGATGATGCTGGTGCCCTCGACCGCCGCCCGCTCCAGGACCGCGTTCACGCCCACGGCCACCGCGGCGGTCTGCTCCCGGAAGCCGACGATCAGCCGGTCCGAGACGCGGGCCGGGGGCTCCCGGAGGGCCAGGTCGGCCTGGAACGACGAGGTGTAGAGCGTGGGCATCAGCTCCCTCGAGAACAGGGCCCGCATGACCTCCCGGACCATGTCCGTGGCCACCACCCGGACGATCCCCAGGCGGGCGGCGAGCTGGGTGGCGAGCGTGGACTTCCCCACGCCCGTGCTCCCACCGATCAGGAGCACCAGGGGGACGTCGAGGGCCTCCACCTCCCGCCAGCGCTGGTAGTTCTTCGCGTACCGCTCCCCCGCCACCTCCGCCAGGACGCGCGCCGTGAGCTCGGAGAGCTCCTGGGTCGTGATCGACGAGCGGCCCAGGTCGAGGAGGTGCTCCTCGATCGCCTCCGCCACCTCGTAGGCCCGGGCGGGGGCGAGGCCGGTGACCATCACCTGCGAGGCCATCAGGCCCTTCGAGTACGGCAGCCCCGTCTCCCGGTCCGAGATCACGATCGAGGGGCCCTTCCGTTCCTTGCTCACCGCGTCCCGCCCCGTTCCATCGCCAGCTCGAGGATCCTCCGGATCGCGCCCTCCACGTCATCCCCCTCCAGGGGGACCGGTCGGTGCCGGAGGAACACCACGTCCGCCCCCCGGGACAGCGCGCGTTCACAGGCCACGTCCACCGCCGCCGCCTTCAGCTCCGTGAGCAGCACGTCGTAGCGCTCCGCCCCGTCCAGGTCCTCCACCAGCCCGGCCCGGTCGGCCAGGCGGGCGCTCCACCCGACCACCCGGCACCCATGCGCCCGCTCGAGGTGCCGGACCTGCTCCTCGGCGACGCCGGGCGGTGCCGTGGTCGCCAGGAACGCCGTCCTCCCCTCCACGTCCTGGAGCGGAGCGGGAACGAAGTCCGTGACCACGAACCGCGCTCCCGGGCGCAGTCGCCGGACGTGGGATCGCAGGGCGGGGACGTTCTCGAGCCCGGTCGGGCTACCAGCCATGGTAACAACGACCAGATCGGACAGCAAGAGGCGGAGGGGGCCCAGGTAGCCCCCCAGGTACTCGGGGGGGGCCGATGCCGGGACCACGAGGATCCCGGCGTCCCACGGCACGGGCGGCACGGCCGAGCCGCTCCCCTCGAGCACGACGATCCCGGGCCCCAGCCCCAGGGCCACCTCGGCCGCCGCCCGGGCCGTGCTGGCGAACGGCGCGCCGGCCAACCCACCTCCCGCCCGGCGGGCCCCGATCGCCGTCACCCCCGCGGTCAGGGCGTCCTCCAGGTAGTCGGAGGCGGCGTGCTCCCCCCGACGCACCAGCTCCACGAGGGCCCCCAGGTCCACGCTCCCGGCCCGCGCCACCTGGGGCTCCGCCGGGCCGCCCCGTCCCATCGCCACGACCACGGGCCCCAGCCCGGCCTCCCGGGCCAGCCGAGCGGTCTCGGCCCCGATCGCCGTCTTGCCGGTGCGCTTCCCGGTCCCGATCACGGCCACCGTGGGGACCGGCAACGGGGGGCCCTCCACGGGGGGGTCCAGACGGAAGTCGGCCCCGAGGTAGGGCAGGCCCCGGGCCAGGGCCACGGCCGCGAGCTCCATCCGCTCCCGGTAGCCCAGGACGGGCTCGTCGGAGAGATCCAGCACGGCGTCCGGACGGACCGCCTCGATGGCCGCGGCCAGGGCGGCGGCCCGATCGGCTCGGGCCACCGACGTGGGCACGCCGAGGTCGGGCGGCTCGCGGGGGTCGACCTTCTCCGTGCCGCCCATGAGGAGCGCCCCCACCACGTCGTGGCCCAGGGTCCGGGCCACGTCCAGCCCCCACCGCGTGACGGGGGGGTAGTGCTCCCCGTCGACCAGCGCCAGGACCCTCACCCCGACCTCCGTCCGGGACCGGGGCCCGCCCCGCTACCCCCCGGCCGAGGGGACCGGGTGCTCGCCGGCCTTCACCTGGACCGGGGGCTCCAGCTCCCGGTGGTACTGGGCCCCCGTCGAGAGCGAGAAATGGGCCATGAGGCTCGAGGCCCCGAAGGGGAACCGCCGGTGGATCTTGACGTCGTCCCCGTCGATCTCCAGGACGTTGTAGCAGGGCTTCGTGTACCCCCGGAGCCGGAGCGAGGAGACGGTCCCGGCGTTCACGACGTACAGGCTCTCGATCCGCCACACGTACGGCACGTGCTTGTGCCCCGACAGGACGATCTGCACCCCGGCCCGGATCAGCACCTCGAGGAGGTCCCCGGCGTCGGCCACGGTGCTCCGCTCCCGGCCCGTCCCCGGCACCGCCACCAGGTGGTGGTGGAGGGCGAAGACCTTGAGGTCGGCCGGGACGTCGAACCGCTCGCGGATCCATCCGTAGCGTTCCCGGCCCACCTGCCCCTCGTTCAGGTCGGGCTCGCTCGAGTCCACCCCGACGATCCGCACGCCCTGGACGTCCACGGCCCAGTGGCGAGGGCCGATCAGCTCCTCGAAGTGGAGGTAGCCCACGTTGCGGGCATCGTGGTTGCCGCAGACCGTGTGGATCGGAGCCTCGATCCGCTGGGCGTAGGCCACCCAGTTCTTGTACTCCTGCCGGTAGCCCTCGTTCGTCAGATCGCCCGTGCAGACCACGGCGTCGGGTCGCAGCTCGTTCAGCTCCACGATCACCCGGTTCATGAGGTTCGGGACGAAGTAGGGGGACCCCACGTGGGGGTCCGAGATGTGGGCGATCGTGACCACGGCCCGAGTCTAGCGCGCCCCGCGTCCCTCCCCGCCGACGAGCTGTGCGACGATGCCGGCCGTGTCCGTGATCGACCCGCTCCTCGTGGCCCTGGTGGCGGTGGCCGCCTACGGCGGC
>DATLZP010000108.1:0-5398 GCA_035573935.1 Actinomycetota bacterium | reverse complement strand
GCCATGTGGCGCATCACGGGGTACTCGAGCGTGATCCCGTTCGCCCCCAGGATGGCCCGGGCCTCCCGCGCGATCCGGAGCGCCTGGCGCACGTTGTTCAGCTTGCCGAGCGACACGTGGTCGGGGCGCAGCCGGCCCTCGCCCTTCATCCGGCCCAGGTGCAGGGCGAGGAGGCTCCCCTTGGCCAGCTCCACGGCCATGTCCACCAGCCTGGCCTGCGTGAGCTGGAACGAGGCGATCGGCTTCCCGAACTGGACCCGCGTCCTGGCGTACTCGAGCGCCGCCTGGTAGCAGGCCCGGGCCGCGCCCATCGCCCCCCACACGATCCCGTACCGGGCCTCGTTCAGGCACGACAGCGGCCCGCGCATCCCGACGACGCCGGGCAGCACGTGGTCCTCGGGGATCCGGACGTCGTCCAGGACGAGCTCGGAGGTGACGGATGCCCGCAGCGACAGCTTCCTCCCCACGTCCCTCGCGGAGAACCCCGGCGTCCCCCTCGGCACCAGGAACCCGCGGACCCCGTCGTCGGTCCGGGCCCACACGATCGCCAGGTCGGCGATCGTCCCGTTCGTGATCCACATCTTGGTGCCGGAGAGGATCCAGTCCGACCCCTCGCGTCGGGCCCTGGTCCGCATGCTGGCCGGGTCGCTCCCGGCGTCGGGCTCCGTCAGGCCGAAGCAGCCGATCACCTCCCCCCGGGCCATCCGGGGCAGCCACTCCCGCTTCTGCTCCTCGCTGCCGTACCGCCAGATCGGGTACATGCAGAGCGATCCCTGGACGGAGACGAAGCTCCGGAACCCGCTGTCGCCCGCCTCGAGCTCCATGCAGGCCAGGCCGTAGGAGACGGCGCTCGCCCCCGCGCACCCGTAGCCGGAGAGGTGCATCCCGAGGAGCCCCATGGTCCCGAGGTCCTTGGCCAGGTCCAGGGGGAACTCGCCGAGCTCGAACCATCCCGACACGTGGGGCAGGACGTTGTCCCCGACCCAGGACCGGACGGCATCCCGGACCGCCCGCTCCTCCTCGGACAGGAGGGGCTCGAGCCCGACCGGGTCCAGCGGATCGAGGGGCTCGGCCATGGCGGGCCCTAGCGTAGCGCGGGGAGCGAACGCCCCGGCTACCCGGGGATGGGGACCTCGGGGACGGTCCCGAACCCTCGCTCCAGCTGTTCCTCGGTGAACTCCACCTCGGGCAGCCGGCCGTGCAGGTAGTCGTCGTAGGCCTGCATGTCGAAGTGGCCGTGCCCGGACAGGTTGAACAGGATCACCCGCTCCTCCCCGGCCTCCCGGGCGGCCAGGGCCTCGTCGAGCACGGCCCGGATGGCGTGGGCGGGCTCCGGGCCGGGCACGATCCCCTGGGCCGCGGCGAACGTCACCGCGGCCTCGAACACCGCGTTCTGGGTGAACGCCCGGGGCTCCACGTGGCCGTGCCGCACGAGGAGGGAGAGGGACGGGGCGTCCCCGTGGTAGCGGAGCCCGCCGGCGTGGACGGGCGCGGGGACGAACCCGTGGCCGAGCGTGTACATCGGGAGCAGCGGGGTCATCTCCCCGGTGTCCCCGAAGTCGTAAGCGAACCGGCCCTTCGTGAGGGTGGGGCAGGCCGCCGGTTCGCAGGCCACGAACCGCAGATCCGGCCGCGCACCGGAGAGCCGATCGGCGAGGAACGGGTAGGCCAGCCCGGCGTAGTTCGACCCGCCTCCCACGCAGCCGATCACCACGTCGGGTTCCTCCCCGGCCAGCTCCATCTGCCGCTTCGCCTCCAGCCCGATCACCGACTGGTGCAGCAGCACGTGGTTCAGCACCGAGCCCAGCGAGTAGTTCGTCGTCGCGTCCTGCGCCGCCACCTCGATCGCCTCGCTGATGGCGATCCCCAGCGACCCCGGCGAGCCGGGATCGTCCTCCAGGATCCGGGCGCCGGCCCCCGTGGTCGTGGTCGGGGAGGACCGCACCTCCGCCCCGAAGGTCTCCATCAGCACCCGCCGGTAGGGCTTCTGCTCGTAGGAGGCCCGCACCATGAAGACCAGGCACCCCAGGCCGAAGAACCGGCAGGCCATGGCCAGGGCCGACCCCCATTGCCCGGCCCCGGTCTCCGTGGCCAGGCGTCGGATCCCGGCCTCCCGGTTGTGGTGGGCCTGGGCCGCGGCCGTGTTCAGCTTGTGGGACCCGGCCGGCGATCCTCCCTCGTACTTGACGTAGATCCGGGCCGGCGTGTCGAGCGCCCGCTCCAGGCGCGTCGCCCGGAACAGCGGCGTCGGCCGCCAGAGCCGGTACACGTCGAGCACCGGCCCCGGCACGTCGATCCACCGCTCGGTGGACACCTCCTGCCGGATGAGCGCCTCCGGGAACAGCGGGGCGAGGAGGTCGGGCGTCACCGGCTCCCGGGTCCCCGGGTGGAGGGGCGGCAGGGGCTCCATCCCGGCCTCCGCGATGCTCGGCATCAGGTTGAACCAGGCGGTCGGGATGTCCTCCTGGCCGAGGTCGAAGCGCGTGCGCTCGGTCATCGCGTCCCTCCGTGGGAAGTGGTGCGCGAGCCTACCCGGTCCGGGCCCCGGGTGGCCAGCCGCCGTGCACGTGCCACCGATGGGGGGCGATCATCGCCTCGGCGGCCGGGGGCCCCCAGGACCCCGGCGCGTAGGGCTGGACGGGGGGCGGGTGCTCGAGCAGCGGGGCCAGGAGCTCCCAGGCCCGCTCCACGCCGTCCTGCCGCAGGAAGAGGGTGTGGTCGCCCTGCATCGCCTCCAGCAGCAGGAGCTCGTACGCGTCCAGGAGCTCCGAGCGGGACCCGGGCTCGTAGTCGAAGTCGAGCGTGACCCGGCCCAGGTCGAAGTCCGGACCCGGCCGCTTCGCGTTGATGGCCACGGTCACGCCCTCGTCGGGGGCGATCCGGATCGTGAGGTGGTCCCGGAGGAGCCCCTCCACGCCGGCCTCCCGGAAGAGGTTGTAGGGGACCTCCCGGAACACCAGCGTCACCTCGCTCGTCCGCCGGGCCAGCCGCTTGCCGGTCCGCAGGAAGAACGGGATCCCCGCCCACCGCCAGTTCTCCACCCACAGTTCGAGCGCGACGAACGTCTCCACGGACGATCGCGGGTCGACCCCCTCCTCCCCCCGGTACCCCTCGTACTGACCGAACACCGCCCGGGCCGGATCGCAGGCGTGGGCCGCGCGCAGCACCTTCACCTTCTCGTCCCCCAGCCGGTCGGGGTCGAAGGCCACGGGCGGCTCCATCGCCACGAACGTGAGCACCTGGAGCAGGTGGCCCTGCACCATGTCCCGGAGGGCGCCGGTCTGCTCGTAGAACGAGCCGCGGCCCTCGATGCCGATGTCCTCGGCCACCGTGATCTGCACGTGGTCGATGTACCGGCGGTTCCATACCGGCTCGAACAGGCCGTTCGAGAAGCGGAGGGCGAGGATGTTCTGGACCGTCTCCTTCCCCATGAAGTGGTCGATCCGGAAGACCTGGGAGTCGTCGAACACCCGGCGCAGCTCGGCGTTCAGCTCCCGCGAGGAGTCGAGGTCCCAGCCGAACGGCTTCTCCACGACGATCCGCGCCCCCTCGGCCAGCCCGGTCTCCCCCAGCCGGCGGGCGATGTCCGCGTAGACCGAGGGCGGGGTGGCGGCGTAGAAGAACCGCTCGGCGCTCGGGCCCAGGTCCCGCGCGGCCTCCTCCACGTGCCTCACCAGGTGGTCCATCGCGCCGGGCTGATCCAGGTCCCCGGCCACGTACCGCAGGTGGGAGGCGAGGTCGCGCCAGCGTTCCTCGTCCAGCGGTCCCCGGCCGAACGTCTCGACCGCCTGCCGCGCGTGCCGGCGGAACCCCTCGTCGTCCATCTCCGTCCGCGCGTACCCGATCACGCGGCAGGGCGGCAGCAGCCCCTCGAGCGAGAGGTGGTACAGGGCCGGGAGGAGCTTGCGGCGCGTGAGGTCCCCGGATGCACCGAAGATCACGAGCACCTGGGGCCGGAGCGGTCGGCCGTGGCGCGTCACGGGGAGCGCTCCTCCCGGACCTCGTGGCCGCCGAACTCCGCCCGGAGCGCCGCGATCACCTTCGCCCCGAACGACTCCCCCTGCCGGGAGGCGAAGCGCTGGAACAGCGCGAGCGCGGTGATGGGGACCGGCACACCCTGGTCCACGGCGGTCTGGACGGTCCACCGTCCCTCGCCCGAGTCCTCCACGTAGCCGGCGATCCGGCCCAGGTCGGGGTCCTTGCGGAGCGCATCGTGCAGGAGGTCGAGGAGCCAGGACCGGATCACGCTCCCGTGCCTCCAGATCCCGGCCACGGTGGGGAGATCGATCCCGAAGGGCGATGCGTGGAGCAGCTCGAACCCCTCCCCGTAGGCGGCGAGCATCCCGTACTCGATCGCGTTATGGACCATCTTCACGAAGTGCCCCGCCCCCGGCCCGCCGACGTGGGCGTACCCCTCGTCGGGGGCCAGGGCCCGGAACGCCGGCTCCACCAGGGCCACGGCCCCGGGCTCTCCCCCCGCCATCAGGCAGTACCCCTCCCGGAGGCCCCAGATCCCCCCGCTCACGCCGCAGTCCACGAAGCGGACCCCCAGGGCGGCGAGCTCCTCGGCCCTCCGCATCGAGTCGCGGTAGTGCGAGTTGCCGCCGTCCACCACGACGTCGCCCGGTTCCAACAGGTCGCCCAGGCGCCGCACCGTGGCCTCGGTGGGATCGCCGGCCGGCACCATCGTCCAGGCCACGCGGGGCGGCTCCAGCTGCGCCGCCAGCTCCTCGAGGGAGCCGGCCCCCCGGGCCCCGGAGGCGGCGGCCGACCTCCTCGCCTCCTCGTCCGGGTCGTAGGCCACGACCTCGTGCCCCCGCTGCAGGAGCCGGAGCGTCATCCCGCCGCCCATCCGCCCCAGCCCCACCATCCCCAGCCGCATGGCTCCACCTCCCCGGCCGCGCCGGCCTCAGCCCTCCGGCGGCCCGATCTCGATCCAGCCCGCGTCGGTCCGCACCGGGTAGACGGTGAGCGGATCCCGGGCCGGCCCCCGCACCGGCTCGCCCGATCCGAGGTCGAACGCGCTCCCGTGGCACGGGCACTCCACGGCCAGCTCGTCCTCGTCGAGGCCCCCGTCGGCCAGCGAGCAGCCGGCGTGGGTGCACTCGTCGCTCACGGCGAACAGCCGCTCCTCGAGCCGGGCCACCGCCACCCGTCCCAGGGCGGTCTCGTAGGCCCGGAGCTCCCCCTCCGGCACCTCTCCCAGCGCCCCGACCCGCACGCGCTCCACGCCTTCGATAACACTACCCGGGTGCCCGAGCTGCCCGAGGTGGAGCGGGAGCGTCGCCTGTTCGCCGCCGCGGCGACCGGTCGGGTCGTGCGGCGGGTCGAGGCCGACCCGGCGATCCTGCGGAACGCCACCCCCCGAGCCCTGGACCTCGCCCTCCGGGGGAGGCGG
>DATLZP010000107.1:0-16111 GCA_035573935.1 Actinomycetota bacterium | reverse complement strand
CTGGCCCCGGCGTTCTGGTCGATCCTCACCGGGATGGTGGCCGCGGCCCTCCCCGGCCGCCCGGGGGCCCCTCCCGCCGCGCCGGCCATCGCCCTCGGCCTGGCCCTCGTGCCGTTCGTCTTCCTGGTCCTGGCCTTCCTCTCCCAGCACCCGGGGGCGCCTGGGGCCGTGATCCGGGCCATGGCCCTCTCCCTGCTCGTGGGGATCCCGGTCTCCGCCCTGACCGGCGACGGCGTCACGGGGCTCGTGGCCGGGGCAGGGGCCGGGGGGGCGGCGGCGCTCCGGGCCCATCCCGGGGGGACGATCCGGGCCCGGGCCCTGGGCGTGGCCGCGGCGTCCGCGTACGTCTTCGTCATGGTCCGGTTCGCCCCGGACGTCGCGCTGCTCGTGTCCCCGGCCCTGCCGTTCACGGCGCTGGGGGTGGCCGACCACCTCGCGGAGGGCCGGAGGGCCCGCGCCGCCGGCGACCGATGACCCGCCCTCGATGACCCGACCCGGCGGCGAGCGGTGGTGGGAGGGGGCGGTCTTCTACCAGGTCTACCCCCGCTCGTTCCTCGACACCGACGGCGACGGGGTGGGCGACCTGCGGGGCGTCATCGAGGGCCTCGACCACCTGGCGTGGCTGGAGGTGGATGCGATCTGGCTGAACCCGATCCACCCCTCCCCCAACGCGGACTGGGGCTACGACGTCTCCGACTACCTCGGGGTCCACCCCGAGCTGGGGACGCTCGATACCGTGGACCGGCTGATCGCGGAGGCCGGCCGGCGGGGGATCCGCGTCCTCCTCGACCTGGTCCCGAACCACACGAGCGACCGGCACCCCTGGTTCCTCGACGCCCGCGCCTCGCGGACCGCCCGGCACCGCGGCTGGTACGTGTGGCGGGACCCTCGCCCGGACGGCTCCCCGCCGAACAACTGGCGGTCCACGTTCGGCGGGCCGGCCTGGACGTTCGACGCGCGCACCGGCCAGTACTACCTGCACAACTTCCTGCCCCAGCAGCCCGATCTGGACTGGTGGGAGGAGGAGGTCCGGGAGGAGTTCGACCGGATCCTCCGGTTCTGGTTCGAACGGGGCGTGGCCGGGTTCCGGATCGACGTGGCCCACGGGATCGTGAAGGACCGCGAGCTCCGGGACAACCCGCCGGCCGGCGACGACGACCTCCCCTGGATCGCCTCGCAGGGCCAGCGCCCCGTCTACAACATGCACCGGCCGGAGGTGCACGACGTGCTCCGGCGGTGGCGGCGGATCGCCGACGCCCACGATCCGCCGCGGGTCCTCATCGGGGAGACGTGGGTCCCCGACGCCCGGGCCCTGGCCGCCTACTACGGCCGCGACGACGAGCTGCACATGGGGTTCCCGTTCGCCTTCGCCTTCAGCGAGCTGCGGGCGGACCAGCTCCGGGCGCAGGTGGAGGCGATCGAGGAGGCGCTCCCGGCCGGGTCCTGCCCCGCGTGGACCGCCTCGAACCACGACATCGGGCGCTTCCCCACCCGGTGGTGCCGGGGGGACGAGCGGAGGATCCGGTGCGGGCTGCTCATCCTCCTCACGCTGCGGGGGGCGGCGTTCCTCTACTACGGCGACGAGATCGGCATGACCGAGGTCGACGTCCCCCGGGAGCGGCTCCGGGACCCGGTCGGGATCCGGGGATGGCCCCACCGCCCGGGCCGGGACCGGGCCCGGACCCCCATGCGGTGGACGAGGGGCCCCGGCGGGGGCTTCACCCGCCCGGGGGTGGAGCCGTGGCTCCCCATCGGCGACGCGGGGGCCCCGGCCGTGGCCGACCAGCGGGAGGACCCGCGCTCCGTCCTCCACCTCTGCCGCGACCTGATCCGGCTCCGGCGGGAGGCCGAGGACCTCCGCACGGGGTCCTACGCGTCCCTCCCCGCCCCGCCCGGCGCCTGGGCCTGGCGGCGGGGACGGTCCCACGCCGTGGCCGTGAACCTCTCGGGGCGGGAGCTCGAGGTGGCGTGCGGGGAGGCCACCGTGCTCCTGGGGACGGACCGGGGACGCGACGGCGAACGGGTGCCCGGGGCCGTCCGGCTCCGGCCCGACGAGGGGGTCCTGCTCCGCCTCCGCGGCCCGGCGGGGCGGGGCTAGGATGGGCGCGTGCCGCGGATCGTCCTCGTCCAGGGCGACATCACGGAGCAGGAGGCGGACGCCATCGTGAACGCCGCGAACGCCTCGCTGATGGGGGGCGGCGGGGTGGACGGCGCGATCCACCGCCGGGGCGGGCCGGCCATCCTGGAGGAGTGCCGGCGGATCCGGGCCACCCGCTACCCGGACGGCCTGCCCACCGGCGAGGCGGTGGCCACCACGGCCGGGGACCTCCCGGCCCGCTGGGTGATCCACACGGTGGGACCGGTCTACTCGAAGCGGGAGGACCGCTCGGGGCTCCTGGCCGCCTGCCACCGCAACGCGCTGCGGGTGGCGGACGAGCTCGGCGCGCGGACCGTGGCCTTCCCGGCCATCTCGACCGGGGTCTACGGCTACCCGCTCGAGGCGGCGGCCCCGGTGGCGATCCGCGCGGTGCGGGAGGCCGACACCAGGGTGGAGGAGGTCCGGTTCGTCCTGTTCGACCGGTCGGCCCACGAGGCCTTCGAGCGGGCCCTGGCGGCCGACGAGGGCTGAGGCAAGGCCCGCTGCTACAGTTGCCGTCGGATGAGCGAGCACCTCACGCACCCGAAGGGCGTCTTCGAGCACCTGGGCGAGGTCCAGCTCGTGGACTGCCGCGAGCAGTACGAGTGGGACGCCGGGCGGATCGAGGGCGCGCTGCACATCCCGCTCAACCGGATCATGGCCGGCCGGGAGGGCGAGCTCGCGAAGGACCGGCCCGTGGTGGTGGTGTGCCGCTCGGGGAACCGCAGCGAGCTGGCCGCGATGATGCTCCAGGCCCGCGGCTACGAGGCCTACAACCTGGAGGGCGGCATGGAGGCCTGGGCCGCCCAGGGCCTGCCGTTCTCCGCCCCCGACGGCTCGCCGGGCCGGGTGGCCTGAGCCCTCACCCCGCCTCCGGGCCGTGGGGCGGGACCGCCTCCGGCGTCGCCGGCACCGCCACCGGGCGGGGCCGCCGGAGCGCCGGGTGGTCGAGGGCGAGCGCCGCCACCGCGGCGGCTGCCCAGGCCAGCCCGCTCGCCGCCACGTAGACCGAGGCCGACCCCAGCCGGGCGTAGAGGAGCCCACCCAACAGGCTTCCCACGATCTGCCCCACGCCGAAGGCCACGGTGCCCACGAGCGAGAGCCCGGTGGCGTGCAACGCCGGGCGGACGAGCCGCCCCACGATGGCCACCCCGCTCGTGAACAGCAGCCCGAACCCCAGCCCCTCCAGCGCGGCGGAGAGGGACAGGAGCAGGGGGTCGGTGAGCAGCCCCCACAGCAGGAACCCGCTCCCGTACGCCGTGGCCCCGGCCAGGTACACGGCCCGGAGCCCCAACCGGGCGGCCAGCCGGGACGACGCCAGCATCACCGGGACCTCCACGGCCCCGCCCAGGGCGAGCCCCACGCCGATCGTGGCCAGGTCGCCTCCCCGGTCCTGGATCCGGAGGGCGAAGAAGTTCCAGGCGGCGGCGAACCCCGTCCACAGGAGCAGCGAGACGACGAGGAAGGCCCGGTACCTCCCGGACCGGAGCACCGTCCCCACCGCGCCCAGGCGCCCGTGGCGCTCCTCCCGGGCCGGCGGCACCCGGTCCAGGACGCCGCTCCAGGCCAGGACCAGCAGGCACCCCGCGGCGTAGACCGGCATCGCCCAGCGCACGCCGGCCCGGTCGAGCAGCAGGCCGAACGCGAGCGTCGCCGCCGCGTAGGAGAGGCTCTCCCAGGCCCGGACGAACCCGTACCGGTGGGCCCGGTCCTGTCCCAGGTGGGCGAGGGCGATGGCGTCGAGGTTCGGACCGACGGCCGTGGCCACCGCCCCCAGGAGGGTCGCGGCGGCGGCCACGGGCAGGAACCCGTCCGGTACGACCGCCAGCACGGCGGCCCCCGCCGCCGCTCCCGCCAGCCCCCCCCGGAGCATCGCCCGCCGGCCCAGCACCGTGTCGGCCAGGTGGCCCCACACCGGGTTGGCCACGATCCGGGTGGCCGCCATCAGCGACAGGACCGTGCCGATCCCCTCCGGGTCCAGGCCGCGGGACCGCAGGTAGGGGCCGAGGAAGGGGAAGAAGGCCGCGATGACCAGCCCGAACAGGATGAACAGGACCTGGACCTGCACCGCGGGGCGGATCCTCGGACCGTCCGCCCGACCGGCCCGGAGACGCTCCGCGCTCCGGCCGGCCCGCATGGCGTGCAGTATATGGAGCATGGCGGAGGCGGCTCCCCGCACCGAGGGCCGTGGCGCCGACGTCGAGGGGGCGCGCCGGGCGCTGGCCGCCGCCCTCGGCCCCGACGGCGTCCTGGCCGACCCGCTGGCGCTCCGGATCTACGCCCGCGACGCCTCGATGGTGGAGGGTGGCTGCGCGCTGGTGGCGTTCCCCCGCAGCGTGGAGGACGTGCAGGCCTGCGTGCGGATCGCCGCGGGGCACGGTCTCCCCATCGTCCCCCGCGGCTCGGGCACCGGCCTGGCGGGCGGCGCCACCCCCATCGGCGACGCGCTCGTCGTGGCCACCGCCCGGATGCACCGGATCCTCGAGGTGCGGCCGGAGGACCGCCTGGCGTGGGTGGAGCCCGGCGTGCTGAACCTCGACCTGGCCACCGCGCTGCGGCCCACCGGCTTCACCTACGCCCCCGATCCCTCCTCCCAGCAGAGCTGCTCGATCGGGGGGAACGTGAACACGAACGCCGGCGGTCCCCATTGCCTGGCCTACGGCGTCACGTCGAACCACGTCCTGGCGGTCGACGTGGTCCTCCCCGACGGCCGCCTGGAGCGGTTCGGATCGGAGGGCCCGGAGTGGCCCGGGCTCGACCTCCGGGGCATCGTCGTGGGGAGCGAGGGGACCCTGGGGATCGTGGCCCGGATCTGCGTCCGGCTGACGCCCCTCCCCCCCGCCACCCGGACGATGCTGTTCGACTTCCCCACGGTGGAGGCCTGCGCCCAGACCGTCACCGACGTGATCGCGGCGGGGGTGGTCCCGGCGGCGATCGAGATGATGGACCACGGGATCGTGGTGGCCGCCGAGGCGTTCGCCCACGCCGGCTACCCCACCGACGCCGCGGCCATCCTCATCGTCGAGGTGGACGGGCTCCCCGAGGCCGTGGAGGCCCAGGGCCGGGCGGTCGAGGCGGCGGCCCGTCGCAACGGCACCCGCCACGTCCGGGTGGCGGCTGACGAGGCCGAGCGGGCGCTGATCTGGAAGGGACGGAAGAACGCGTTCGGCGCGGTGGCCCGGATCGCCCCCCACTACCACCTCCACGACTGCGTCGTGCCCCGGACGAAGCTCGTCGAGGTGCTCTCCGGCGTCTACCGGATCGCCCGCCGCCACGACCTCGTCGTGACGAACGTGTTCCACGCGGGGGATGGCAACCTCCACCCGCTCCTGTCGTTCGACCGCCGCGTGCCGGGGACCCTGGAGCGGGTGCTCCGGGCCTCGGAGGAGATCGTGCGCCTGTGCGTGGAGGCGGGCGGCGTGCTCTCCGGGGAGCACGGGATCGGGCTGGAGAAGCGGGACTTCATGCCGCTCGTGTTCTCCGCGGAGGACCTGGCGGCCCAGGACTGCCTGCGGGGGGCCTTCGATCCGGACCGGAGGATGAACCCCCACAAGGTGCTCCCGGCCGGGGCCCGCTGCGGGGACTTCGCGATGGCCCGGGGGCGGAGCGTGGAGGAGGCGCTGGCCCGGATGCCGGAAGGGTCGTGGATCTGATGGCCGTGCCCACGCTCCACCCCCACACGAAGGCCGACGTCCGGGCGATGCTCCGCGAGGCGAGCGGGCGGGGGACCCGGGTCCTGGTGACCGGCGGCCACCGCCACCTCGACAAGGGGAACCCGGTCCCCGTGGACGTCGAGCTCTGGACCACGCAGCTCGATCGGATCGTCGCCTACGAGCCGGCGGACATGGTGGCCGTGGTCGAGGCCGGGATCCGGGTCGGCCACCTGGCCGCGGTCCTCGGCGAGCGGGGGCAGGAGTGGCCGGTGGACCAGCCGGCCGACGCTACCGTCGGCGGCGTGATCGCGGCCGGGGCGTCCTCCCCCCGCCGGCTCCGGGTGGGGGCCGTCCGGGACTCGGTGCTCGAGGTGGAGGTGGTGACCGGCGACGGCCGGCTGGTGAAGGGGGGAGGCCGGACCGTGAAGAACGTGACGGGCTACGACCTGCCGCGCCTCCTCACCGGCTCGCTGGGGACGCTGGGGGCGATCGTCCAGGTGGCGCTGAAGGTGCGGCCCCTCCCCCGGGCCCGGCGGACCCTGGTGGCCCGGGGCGACGCCCTCGACCTCGGGCGGCGGCTCCTGGAGGCGGTCCCGTTGGCCGCCGCCGTGCTGGCCTCGCCGGGGACCGTGGAGGTCCGCCTGGAGGGGTGGCCGGCCGAGGTCGAGGCCCAGACCGCCGCGGCCCGGCGGGTCACGTCGGAGCTCCTGGTGCTGGAGGAGGCCGACTTCCCCACCGTCCGACCCTGGCAGGACGCCCCGGTGGTCGTGGAGGCGGCCCTGCCGCCCTCCCGGGCCCCGGCCCTGGCGGCCGCGGCGGGGGAGGCGTGGGGCGCGCTCCTCGGCGCGGGGATCGTCTGGGTCGGGCTCCCCTCCGCCGACGGGGCGCTGTCCGGCCTTCGGGCCCGGGTGGCCGAGCTCGGGGGGATCGCCCCCGTGGTCCGCGGCCCGGGCGGCCTGGGCGAGCCCCCGCCCCCGGCGATGGACGTGCAACGCCGCCTGAAGGCGGCCTTCGATCCCCGGGGGATCCTGGCGCCGGGCCGGGGGTGGGGAGGGCTGTGAGCGAGCCCCGCACCGTGGGGGCCGAGCTCCCCGAGGGGGCCCGGTTCGTCGGCCCGGAGGAGGCCGCGGCGCCCCGGTGGCGCCTGCCGGACGCCCCCAGCCAGGAGGACCTGGCGCTCTGCGTGGCCTGCGGGCTCTGCCTCCCCCACTGCCCGACGTACCGGCTGACCGGCGACGAGACCGCCTCGCCCCGGGGTCGGATCGCCGCCATGCGGGCGGTGGCCGAGGGCCGGGCGGAGGTGGACCAGGCGTTCCGGTCGTTCATGGACCTCTGCCTGGCCTGCCGGGCGTGCGAGGAAGTCTGCCCGTCGCACGTCCCGTTCGGCCGGATGATCGAGCGGGCCCGGGTCCAGGCCGAGCCCCTGCAGCCGGTCGGGGTCCGCGTCCTGAAGCGGATCGGCCTGGAGGTCGTCCTGCCCCGCCCCCGGCTCGTGGCCCTGGCCACCCGGCTGGCCCCCCTGGCCCGGCCGTTCCTCCCCCGGCGGATCCGGGCCCTCCTCCCCCGGGGCGGCCCGGGGCCCCGCCTTCCCCGAGCCTGGGAGCCGGCCGGCGAGGCCCGGGGGACGGCCGCCCTCCTGCTGGGCTGCGTCCAGGACCGCTGGTTCCGCGAGGTCCACCGGGCCACGGCCCGCGTCCTGGTCCGCAACGGCTGGCGGGTCGTGATCCCCCCGGGCCAGGCGTGCTGCGGGGCCCTGGCCGCCCACCACGGCCGGCTGGAGGCCGCCCGGCGGATGGGCCGGCGCAACCTCCGGGCCTTCCCCCAGGTGGACCGGATCGTGGTGAACGCGGCCGGGTGCGGCGCGCACCTGAAGGCCGCGGCGGAGCTCCTCGGCGAGGAGGCCGCCCCGTTCGCCTCCCGGGTCCGCGACGTCTGCGAGCTGCTCCACGAGGAGGGGATCGAGCCGCCCGCCGCCGGGGCCGGCCTGGCCCGGGTGGCCTACCACGACGCCTGCCACGCGGTCCGGGCCCAGGGGATCCGGGAGCAGCCCCGGGCCCTGCTCCGGGCCGTGCCCGGGCTCGAGGTCCTGGAGATCCCGGAGGGGGACCGCTGCTGCGGGGCGGCCGGCCTGTACAACGTGCTCCAACCCCGGATGGCCGGCGAGCTCTCCCGGCGCAAGGCCGAGGCGATCGCCTCGCTCCGGCCCGACGCCGTGGCCTCCGCCAACCCCGGCTGCACGATGCAGATCAGGGCCGGGCTCCGGGCGGTGGGGGCCGACGTCCCCGTCCTCCACCCGGTCGAGATCCTGGACCGGGCCTACGCCGGCTCCGGGTGACGGGGAGGCCGGTCCCGGGCCGGCCCCCCGTCGTCCCGCTACATCCCGAGGGCCTGGCGCGCCCTCTCGTTGTCGTCGGTGACGATCACGCCGCGGTTGTGCGTGGCGACGTAGGACGCCCGGATGTTCACCCCGGCGTTCGCCACCCTCCGCGCCGCCTCCCCCAGCGCGCCCGGCCGGTCCGCGTCGGCCGACATGTCGGCCACGATCGCGTCGGCCTCGCCCTCGACCTTGATCCCGGCTTCCTCCAGGGCCCGCCGGGCCGCGGCGGCGTCCTCCACCAGGAGGTGGATGATGCCCCGGCCCTCCACGCCGAACCCGGCGAAGCCCTCGATGTTGATCCCGGCCCTCCCGAGGGCCTCCCCGATGTCGGCCAGGGTCCCGGGGCGGTCCTCGACGCTCACCGTGAGGTCCTTCATAGGCCCCTCCTTTCCGTCGCCGCCGGGTCCGGTCTACCCCCGGGCGCGGCCGCCGGTCAAGGGCCGCCGGCCTGGCTCCGGCGCACCGTCGCCCGCTCCTGCGCCCGGTGCGTGCGGGACCTGCCGAACAGCGACATCGAGCGAGACCTGCGCACCGCGAGCCCGGCCGCCCTGGCCGACCTAGCTCCCGCCCGGTCGGCCGCCATCACCCAGGCCGGCGCGCTGTCCAGCCAGGGCCCGGACGTGAGCTGCTCCGATCCCGCGCCATCGACCCGTACGGCATAGACGTCGCCGCCGAAGTCCCCGCCACGCGCGAAGACGACCCGGCCCCCGGTGGGCGCCCAGGCGGGGTCCCGATCCTCCAGCCCAGCGCCGTCGGGATCGGTCAGCTGCCTCAGGTCGCTGCCGTCCGGGGCCATCACGTACAGGCGTCCCGCTCCCCCGTAGCCCTGCACCGCCACGATCTTCGTCCCGTCCGGCGACCACGCTGGATCCGCGTAACCGCCGCGGCAAGGTGGGTGGCACGATGTGATCCGACGAAGGCCCGTCCCATCGGGGCGGACGACGTAGATCTCCGGCTCGGAGGTGGAGCCGGCAGGGTACGCCGAGAACACGAGACGATGCCCGTCGGGGGACCACGACGCCCCGCTGAACGGCACGAGACCGGGTAGGTCGATCGGATGGACGTGCCCATCGGCGACGTCCACCAGGAGGAGCCGCTGGCCCGAGCCGGAGGACCGCAGGAACACGATCCGAGAGCCGTCCGGCGACCAGGAGGGACTGAGGTCAGCCGAGCACCTCGGGGGACGGCAGTGCGTGAGCCGCGACACGCCGGATCCGTCCAAGCGGACGACGTAGAGGCTGGGAGCCGGCGGACCATCGCCGAGGACACGCGCCCAGGGGAAGACGGCCCGCGAGCCGTCGGGCGAGGGCGACGGGCGCCCGATGACGCCCCCCTCCACCAGGGTCCTCGACGTCCCGCCGGTCAAGCGGAGGAGCATGAGCCGCGGGTTCGACGCGATGCTCGTCTCCCCTCCAGCCATGACGATCCCTGGTCCGGCCCGCACGAACAGGAGGTGGCCGGACAGCCTGGCCGCCTTCACCGGCGGAGCCCCCGATGGCCTCGTGAGGAACCAGAGGGCGAGCCCAACCCCGCCGGCGAGCAGGGTCAGCACGACCGCGAGAGCAGGACGCCGCACCGTCCCATCTTCCCCTCGTGGGGTCAGGTCACCTCGGGGCAGCACACCAGGAACCGGCATCGGCCCAAGCGTGACCCTCCATCGTCACCCGTGGACGTAGACGGTATGGGTGCGGCCGCAGCGTGAGGGGACCACGGCAGCCCCCACGCGAACGCCGCGGTCATCAACGATGCCACTGCCACCCGGAGAACACGATGCTGCGCAACCGGCATCCGACGACCTCCTCATCCGGGCAAAGGACGGCTCGGGTTGTAGACGGCGTAGAAGGCGGAGACATCCGTCGTTGGCCCCTGCACGCAGGTATGGGCCGAGATCGCGCAGTCGAGGTACGCGTACCTCGGCTTGCTCTCGGGGCCGGGGAGCGGCACCCAGGCCACGACCCTCGAACCGTCCGGGGTCAGACGGGGTTCGTGCGGCGGCATGGGGAACACATCCCGCGGCAGGGCGATGGCGTCCGTCACCCGTAGGGCCGAACCCGTGACGCTCAGCACGACCATCCCTGGACCGCCCTCGGCCACCACCCTGTCACCGACCCACGAACCCGCGTACGCGAGATAGCCGATGGGCTGGCCCGTGACCGGATCGGGCTGCCCGAGGTCGAGGCTCGCCACGGTCTTCCCGGTCTCGACGTCGATCAGCGACGCGATCCCTGGCCCGGCGACCAGGACGTCCGACCCATCTGGGCTCACGGCGACGAGAACGGCGCCGGGGGCGAGGATCCGGCTCTCGCCCGGTCCATCGAACACCATGAGATCGGGCAGTTCCCCCTCCCGCTCCCGGGATACGAGGAGATGGGAACCAGCCCAGGCGGCGACGATGTATCGGTCTGGACCGGTCGTCACCGCTCAGGAGCAGCCCCGAGGGCTCCCTGAACCACCACGTCTCCCCGGAACGCTCGGTCCGCTTCGTAGGCGTCGGACTCGCCCTGCAGGTGGGCGATGACGCCGTCCGAGCGCCAGGCCAGCGAGAAAGCGCCATCCGCCAGCACGGAATCGCTGCCGCTCGCCACGTCGGCCACGTGGATGGACGGGATCCCGACGGCCTCTCCCGGCGCGATGCCCTGCTGAGACCACGACCGCTCGGGATCGATCTGGATCAGGTAGCGGAAGGTGTTGTACGCGACGGATCGCCCGTCCGGCGACGGCACGGCGACCGGCGCCAGCCAACCCATGAGGCCCCCGGCCGGCGGCGACGCGAGGGGAAGGACGGTGGCGCCCGGAAGACCTTCGACGGTGGCGCCGGAGACGAACGGCATGGGGGGCACGGCAGGCCCCAGGGATAGCGATGCGTACCGCGACCCCGCCCCCGCTGCCTCGACCCGACCGGCTCCCGCCAGCCGCCCACAGCTCGCCGACAGGAGGCTCGCAGCGAGCACGACGCACACCCCGGCCACCCTGCGCGATTTGCCGTTTCCTCCGCCGGAGACGCGCCGCTGCATGGAACCCTCACCCTCTTGCCCGGCCATGCGTCCTCGGGATGTCCCTTTCGGTAACCTACGCCCCCCCCCGCACGGGTCAAGCCAGTTCACGGCCGCTCCGCGCCTCCCCCCCCTCCGACGGCCACGCACCCGCAGCTCGGGAGAGGGCAGGGAACCGCGTCCCTGATCGGATCGATCAGACGCTCGTAGCCTCCGGGCGCGGCTCAGGCCGCGCGCTGCTCGGCCCGGACCGCCTGGACCTCGACCTCGACCCGGAACGTCGGGCCGACCAGGACCCCGCCGGTCTCGAGCGCCGCGTTCCAGGTCATCCCGAACGCCGCCCGCTCCACCTCGCCGGCGGCCGAGAACGCCACCTTCCGGTTCCCCCAGGGGTCGGTGGCCGTGCCCTCGAACGCCGCCTCCAGCTCGACCGGCCGCGTGATCCCGCGGATCGTGAGGTCGCCCCGCAGCAGGAACCGCGTGCCCTCCAGGGGGACGAGCTCGGTGCTCCGGAACGCGATCGTGGGGTACCGCTCCACGTCGAGGAAGTCCGGCGAGCGCATGTGGGCGTCCCGGTCCGGGTTGCGGGTGTCGATGGAGCTCGCGTCGATCTCCGCCTCCACCCACGAGTCCTCCGGCCGCGCGGCCACGTGGATCGCGCCGGCCACCCCCCGGAACGTGCCGCGGACCTTCGTCACCATCAGGTGACGGGCCACGATCGTGACGCTCGTGTGGGCCGGGTCGAACACCCACGTGCCCGGCTCCGGGAGCTCGACGCCCCCCACCCTCCGCTGGCTCATCGTCGCCTCGCTCATCGATCCCTCCTCCCCTCGGGCGGTCGTTGCCGCCACAACGGTTGTTGGCGCAACGATAGCGCACGCACGGTTGCAGCGTCAACCAGTCCCCGGTAGGCTGGGATCGATGACCGCGACGACGACCGCCCCCCCCACCGACCCGGCCCGGGCGCTCGGGCTCGCCGCCTGGCTGGCCCTCCTGCGGGCCTCCACGGTCCTGGCCGATCGGGTCGGCCAGGACCTGGAGCGGGAGGCTGGGCTCCCGCTCACCTGGCACGAGGTGCTGATCCGGCTGGACGAGGCCCCGGAGGGCCGGATGCGGATGCTCGACCTGGCCCGCGGCGTGCTCCTGTCGAAGAGCGGCGTCACCCGGCTGGTGGATCGGATGGTGGCGGCCGGCCTGGTCCGGCGGGTGGCCTGCCCCACCGACCGGCGCGTGACCTACGCGGAGATCACCCCCCAGGGTCGCCGGGCCCTCCGACGAGCCTCCCGGCCCCTCCTCCGAGCCCTCGAGGGGCGCTTCTGGCGGCACCTCTCCCAGCAGGACCTGGCCCGGCTCCGGTCGGCCCTCCTCGCGGTGCTGGCCGCGAACGGCCACCCGGAGGAGGAGTGCCGCTCCCCCGCAGCCCTGGCCGGCGCGGGGGACGAGGGGACCTAGGCTCGGCCACCGGGGAGGCGTCCCCCGGGCCCGACCCGGGTAGGCTCGGAACGAGGATGATCGAGCAGGACGTCCGGCTGGGGACGATCGCCGGGATCCGGGTCGGGGCGAACTGGAGCGTCCTCGTGGTCCTGTGGCTGATCGCCTGGAGCCTGGCCGGGGCCCGGTTCCCGGAGGAGTACCCGGGGCTCCCGGGGAGCGCGTACTGGACGGCCGGGATCGGGACCGCCCTGTTGTTCCTGGCCTCGCTCCTGGCCCACGAGATGGGGCACGCGGTCGTGGCCCGGCGGGCGGGGGCCGAGGTCGAGGGCATCACGCTCTGGCTGTTCGGCGGCGTGGCCAGCATCCGGGGGGAGTCCACGGACCCCCGCGCGGAGCTCCGCTTCACGCTCGTCGGGCCGCTGATCAGCCTGGGGCTCGGGGCGGGGTTCCTCCTCCTCGCCCTGGCCCTGGCCGCGGCCGGCGCGCCGCCCCTGGTGGCCGGGGCCTCGCGGTGGCTGGGGATCATCAACGTCGTCCTCGCCCTCTTCAACCTCGTGCCGGCCTTCCCCCTGGACGGGGGGCGCGTCCTCCGGGCCTACCTCTGGCGGCGGCGGGGCGACCGGGTGGGAGCCACGCGGACGGCGGCCGCCGCGGGGCGGGCGTTCGGCTACGCGCTGATCGCCCTAGGGCTGGTGGAGTTCGCCCTGGCGTTCTCGTTGGGAGGGCTGTGGTTCGTCTTCCTGGGCTGGTTCCTGCTGGGGGCGGCCCGGGCGGAGGAGTCCACGGTGCTCTTGCGGGCCGCGCTCCGGGACGTGCGGGTCCGGGACATCATGTCGCCGGACCCGGTCGCGGTCCCCCCGGACACGACGATCCAGGCCTTCGTCGACGACTTCGCGATGCACCACCGGTTCACCACCTTCCCGGTCCGCGACGAGACGGGGACGGTCCGCGGCCTCATCACGCTGTCCCGGGTGAAGCAGGTCCCCCCGGAGCGCCGCGCCACCACGACGGTGGGGGAGGTGGCCTGCCCGCTGGAGGAGGTCCCCACGGCGGCCCCCTGGGAGCCGGCGGCCCGGCTCCTGGAGCGGATGAGCGAGGAGCGGGCCGACGGCCGGGCGTTGGCCCTGGTCGACGGGGAGCTCGCCGGGATCGTCTCCCCCCGCGACGTCCGTCGGGCCCTCGAGCTGGCCGGGCTCCGCGAGGGCCGGGGCTGAGCGCCGACCCCGGGGGAGCCTCGCCGCAGCCCGGCTAGCATGGCGGGTGGACGCACCGATCCGTGAGGTCACCGTGAGCACGCTCGACGCGCGCGAGTTCGGCCCGAACGTCTGGCTCGTGGAGGAGCTCTACCGCCGCTACCTCGAGGATCCGGAGGCCGTCGGCCCGGCCTGGCGGGAGTTCTTCCAGGACTACCGGCCCCGGGCAGCGACCGAGGCTCCCCCCGCCGGCCAGACGCCGCCGCCGGCGGAGGCTCCGCCGGCCGGCCCGGAGGGGCCGGCGGAGCCCCGGCCCGGCGAGGAGCTCCTGCCGCTCTCGGGCGCCGCGGCGGTGATCGCCGAGCGGATGGAGGAGAGCCTGGAGGTGCCGACGGCCACCTCGGTCCGGACCGTCCCGGCCAAGCTCCTCGAGCTGAACCGGGAGCTCGCGAACCGCTACCTCTCCCGGGCCGACAACCGCAGGATCAGCTACACGCACCTGATCGGCTACGCGATCGTGCGGGCGCTCGTCGAGCGCCCCGGCATGAACCGCTCCTACCGGGCGGTGGACGGCAGGCCCGCGGCCGTGCAGCACGAGCACGTGAACCTGGGCCTGGCCGTGGACGTCACGCGGCCCGACGGGAGCAGGATCCTCCTGGTCCCGAACATCAAGGCCGCGGACACCCTCGACTTCGCCGCCTTCCACGCGGCGTACGAGGAGCTGATCCGGAAGGTGCGGCAGAACCGGCTCACCCCCGACGACTTCGCCGGGACCACCGTCACGATCACGAACCCCGGGATGATCGGGACCGTCCAGTCGGTTCCCCGCCTGATGGCCGGGCAGGCGGCGATCATCGGCGTCGGCGCGATCGGCTACCCCGCCGAGTACCGGGGGGCGGACCCCGAGACGCTGGCCGACCTCGGCGTGAGCACGGTCGTCACCCTCACCTCGACCTACGACCACCGGGTGATCCAGGGGGCCGAGAGCGGCGAGTTCCTGGCCCTGGTCGAGTCGCTCCTGCTCGGGGAGCGGAACTTCTACGGCGAGGTCTTCCGCTCGATGCGGGTGCCGGTCCGCCCCATCCACTGGACCGAGGACCGACGGGCGGTCGCCGGGTCGCTCTCCGCGAGCGAGAAGCAGGCCCGCGTCCTCCAGCTCATCAACAACTACCGGGTCCGGGGCCACCTGATCGCCGACCTCGACCCGCTGGCCACGGCGCCGCCCCCCACGCACCCCGAGCTGGACCCGGCGAACCTGGGCTTCACGATCTGGGACCTGGACCGGCGGTTCGTCACCGGCGGGCTGGCCGGGACCCGGGAGGCGACGCTCAAGGAGATCTGGAACCTCCTCCGCGACGCCTACACCGGGACCGTGGGCGTCGAGTACATGCACATCCAGGAGCCCGACCAGAAGCGGTGGATCCAGGAGCGGGTGGAGGGGACCCGGCCCGACCTCACGAAGGAGGAGCGCCTCCACATCCTCCGCAAGCTGAACGAGGCGGAGGCCTTCGAGCGGTTCCTCCACCAGCGCTACGTGGGCCACAAGCGGTTCTCGCTCGAGGGGGCAGAGGCGCTGATCCCGATCCTCGACGCGATCCTCGACCAGGCCGCCGACGCCGGGATGCGGGAGGTCGTGATCGGGATGGCCCACCGGGGGCGCCTGAACGTCCTGGCCAACATCATCGGCAAGAGCTACGAGCAGATCTTCCGAGGCTTCGAGGGCGACCTCGACCCCCTCTCGGTCGAGGGCTCGGGCGACGTGAAGTACCACCTCGGGGCGTCGGGGAAGCACACCTCACGGGCCGGGACGACGATCGACGTGTCGGTGGCCTCGAACCCCAGCCACCTGGAGTCCGTGGACCCGGTGGTGGAGGGGATGGTCCGGGCCAAGCAGGACATGGCGGGGGGCGACGGGGAGGGGCCCGCCCTCCCGCTGCTGATCCACGGCGAGGCGGCCTTCGCCGGCCAGGGCGTGGTGGCGGAGACGCTGAACCTCTCCCAGCTCCCGGGGTACCGCACGGGCGGCACGATCCACGTGATCGTGAACAACCAGCTCGGGTTCACGACGCCCAAGACCCACGGCCGCTCGAGCGTCTACGCGAGCGACGTGGCCAAGATGGTCCAGGCCCCGATCTTCCACGTGAACGGGGACGATCCGGAGGCGTGCGTCCGCGTGGCCCGGTTGGCCTTCGCCTTCCGCCAGGCGTTCCGCAAGGACGTCGTGATCGACATATGGTGCTACCGGCGCTGGGGGCACAACGAGGCCGACGAGCCGTCGTTCACCCAGCCCCTGATGTACCGGCGGATCGGCGAGCTCCGGTCGG
>DATLZP010000106.1:0-3680 GCA_035573935.1 Actinomycetota bacterium | reverse complement strand
CCGGGCGGTCTACACGGGGACCGTGATCATCGAGAAGGGCGCCCACCGCTGCGACGCCTACCAGACGAACCGGAACATCCTGCTCTCGGACCACGCGAAGGCCCACTCGGTCCCGAACCTGGAGATCCTGACGAACGACCCGACCCGGTGCGGGCACGCGGCGAGCGTGGGCCCCGTCTCGGACGACGAGCTGTTCTACCTGATGAGCCGGGGGATCCCCCGGGAGGAGGCCGAGCGGCTGATCGTGTTCGGGTTCTTCCGGGAGGTGCTGGACCGGGTCCCGCTGGAGGAGATCCGGGCCGGGCTGGAGCGGGCCATCGAGGACGAGCTGGCGAGGGAGGACTGAAACCGCGTGCGCCGGGTGGTCGTGTGCAGCAGGGCCGACGTCCCCGAGGGCGGGGCGAAGCGGGTCGAGGTGGACGGGCGCCTGATCGCGCTGGTCAACCTGGGGGAGGCCGGGTTCCGGGCCGTGGGCGCGATCTGCTCCCACGCCCAGTACTTCCTGGACGAGGGCGAGGTGGACCCCGACGTGGAGACGATCGAATGCCCCAAGCACGGCTCGACGTTCGACCTGAACACGGGCCGGCCGAAGACGCTCCCGGCGACGATGCCGGTGCCCGTGTACGACGTGACGGTGGAAGGCGACGACGTGGTGATCGAGGTGAGCGACGATGGGTGAGCGGAGGCACGAGCCGGCGGTCCTGGAGATCCGGGGCCTCCGGGCGAGGGTCGAGGGCAAGGAGATCCTGAAGGGGATCGATCTCACGGTCCGCCAGGGCGAGACGCACGCGCTGATGGGCCCGAACGGCTCGGGGAAGTCGACGCTGGCGAACGTGCTGCTCGGCCGGCCCGGCTACGAGGTGACCGGGGGCGACGTGCTGCTCGACGGGGAGAGCGTCCTGGGGCTGTCCCCGGACAAGCGGGCCCAGCGCGGGCTGTTCCTCGCCTTCCAGTACCCGGTGGAGGTCCCCGGGGTCTCCGTGGTGAACTTCCTCCGCACCGCCTACGCCCAGGTCAAGGGGGAGGAGGTGTCGGCGCTCGCGTTCCGCAAGCACATGAAGGAGAAGATGGAGCTCCTGGGCGTGGACGATGCGATGGTGTCCCGGTACGTGAACCAGGGGTTCTCCGGCGGGGAGAAGAAGAAGAACGAGGTCCTCCAGCTGGCGGTCCTGGAGCCCCGGATCGCGGTGCTGGACGAGACCGACTCCGGGCTCGACATCGACTCGCTGCGGGCGGTGGCCGAGGGGCTGAACACGCTCCGGGGCCCCACCCTGGGGATGCTCCTCATCACGCATTACCAGCGGATCCTGAACCACATCACCCCGGACTTCGTCCACGTGATGCTGGACGGCCGTATCGTGAAATCCGGCGGCCCCGAGCTCGCCCCGGAGCTCGAGCGCGTGGGCTACGAGGGCCTGCGGAGGGAGCTGGGGCTCGAGGAGCCGGTGGCCGCGGGGCCGGAGCGATGAGGAGGCGGGCGTGGCGGTGACCCGGGAGGGGCGGGGAACGCTCGACGCGGAGCGGATCCGGGAGGACTTCCCGATCCTGCGCCGGGAGTTCCACGGCAGAAGGATCGTCTACCTGGACAGCGCGAACACGAGCCAGAAGCCACGGGCCGTGATCGACGCGGTCACCCGGTACTACGAGCGGCACAACGCGAACCTCTACCGCGCCGTGTACGAGCTGGCCGAGGAGGCCACGGCGATGTTCGAGGCGGCCCGGGAGCGGCTGGCCCGGTTCATCGGCGCCCCCGACCCCTCCTGCATCGTCTTCAACCGGGGGACGACCGAGTCGATCAACCTGGTGGCCAACGCCTGGGGGCGCGCCCACCTCCGGGAGGGGGACGAGGTCCTCCTCACCGAGATGGAGCACCACTCGAACATCGTCCCCTGGCAGCTCGTGGCCGGGGCCACGGGGGCCGTGCTCCGCTACATCCCCGTGGCCGACGACGGCACGCTCGACCTCTCGGACCTGGAGGATCTGCTCACCGAGCGGACGAAGGTGCTGGCGGTGACCGGCCAGTCGAACGTCCTGGGGACCCTGCCCCCGTTGAGGGAGCTGGCCGAGGCGGCCCACGCCGTCGGGGCGATCGTCGTGGTGGACGGGGCGCAGCTCGTCCCCCACAACCCCGTGGACGTCGTGGACCTCGGCGTGGACTTCCTCACGATCTCCGGCCACAAGATGCTGGGGCCGACCGCCTCCGGCGGCCTGTACGGGCGCCGGGAGCTCCTGGATGCGATGGACCCGTTCCTGGGCGGCGGGGAGATGATCATGGAGGTCTTCCCCGACCGCTCCACCTACAAGGAACCGCCCCACCGGTTCGAGGCCGGCACGATGAACATCGGGCAGGAGATCGGGCTGGCCGCGGCCATCGAGTACCTGGAGGCGATCGGGATGGACGCGGTCCGGGAGCACGAGAAGGAGCTCACCGCGTACGCGATCGAGCGGCTGGAGGAGGCCGGGGCCAGGGTGTTCGGGCCGAAGGACGTCGAGGTCCGGGGGGGCGCGGTCTCGTTCTGGTTCCGGGACATCCACCCGCACGACCTGGCGCAGGTCCTGGACCAGGAGGCGGTCTGCGTGCGGCCCGGCCACCACTGCGCCCAGATCCTGATGCGGCGGCTCGGCGTGCCGGCCACGACGCGGGCCTCCTTCTACGTGTACAACACCCCGCGGGACGTGGACGCCTTGGTGGAAGCCCTGGAGCGGGCGGAGGGGATCTTCGGTGCTTGAGGACCTGTACAAGGAGGTCATCCTCGACCACTACAAGAACCCCCGGAACAAGCGGGAGCTGCCCGGGGCCGAGCTGTCGTGCTCGAAGAACAACCCCCTCTGCGGGGACGAGGTGACGGTGTTCGTCCACCACGAGGACGGTCGGGTCGCCGACATCGCGTTCCAGGGCTCCGGATGCTCGATCTCCCAGAGCTCCGCGTCGATGATGACCGAGGCCGTCCGGGGGAAGACGCTCCAGGAGGCCCGGGCGCTGGCCGGGGAGTTCCGCGGGATGATGGCCGGGGAAGTCGACCCCGACGAGGAGGCGTTCGGGGACCTCGTGGCCCTCAAGGGGGTCGTGAAGTACCCGATCCGGATCAAGTGCGCCGTGCTGGCCTGGGACGTGCTGCAGGAGGCCCTGGAGGGCGCGGGCAGCGCCCAGGGCGCCGCCCCCCACGGCGTCGCCTAGGGGCCCTCGATGGCCGAGAACGACCGGACGACCAGCTCGGCCTCCCGCCACGCCGCGCCCGACGCAGCCCGGTCGGCGAAGATCGCGATGGCGTGATTGCGCCCCCCGCTCCCCACCACCAGCAACCGGAAGCGGAGCAGGGCGCCGTGCCGGTTCCTGGCGGTGCCGCCGACCACGACCGCCGTCCGGTCTCCGGAGGGGAGCGGCGCGATCCCCGTGACGAACACGTCGGCGTAGGTCCGGCGGATCGCCGAGAGCAGCCGCCGGGCGGCCCGTCCCGGATCACCCTCGGGGGCCGGGCCCACAGAGACCACGGCCCCGCCGCCGGAGCGTTCCACGACGCCCACCTCGCCCCGCTCCGTGAGCACCCACGACGCCGGGTAGGAGAACCGGAAGCCACCCGTCGGGCTCGCGAACGAGCGGACGTCCTCGCGCTGCGGGACGGGCGGCGAGGCCGGGGACGGGGAGCGGGCGACGAGCAGGATCCCGAGGAGCCCCCCGC
>DATLZP010000105.1:0-6313 GCA_035573935.1 Actinomycetota bacterium | reverse complement strand
CCTGGCCCCCCTCCGCCAGCAGGCCACCTGGCAGCGGAGCGCGGCCGCCCCCTGGGAGACGGCCCTCCAGGCGACGCGGCAGGCGTTCCGGTGGATCGGGACCTACCCGGGCGGCTACCACCTCCTGGACTGGCTCCTCGTCGTCCCGGTGGCCGCGGCCTGCGTCTACGCCGCGTTCCGCTTCCGGCCGGCCTACGCCGTGTACGCGCTGGCCAGCCTCCTCGTCCCGCTCGCCTACGCCTTCCCACCCCGCCCGCTCATGTCCGTGCCCCGCTTCGCGGCCGTCCTGTTCCCCGTGTCCTGGGTCCTGGCCGACCTCACCCGGCGGCGGATCCTCCCTCACGCGGGCGTGGTGGCCGTCTCCGCCGGGGGGTTGGCCATCTCTACGCTGCTGTTCGCCGGTTGGTACTACATCTTCTGACCCGTCCTGCCGACCTATAGGATGATGGGGTCGCACCGGGCGGCCCACGGCGCCTGAGGAGGACGGGTGACGAACGCCGATGTCATCAGGGTAGCCATCGCGGACGACCACTCCCTGGTGCGCCAGGGGCTGCGCCGGTACCTCGAGATGGCCGAGGGGATCGAGGTCGTGGGGGAGGCCTCGAACGGCCTGGAGCTCCTCCGGCTGGTCGAGGAGGAACGCCCCCGGATCGCGCTGGTGGACATCCGGATGCCCGAGATGGACGGGCTGGAGGCGGCCCGCCAGATCCGCGACCGGTACCCCGACGTCGGCGTGATCATGCTGACCGCCTACGACGACCGGCAGTTCGTGGTGGAGGCGGTCCGCTCGGGGGCCCGGGGCTACGTGCTGAAGGCCCGGGACGCGGAGCACCTGATCCAGACGGTGCGCCTGGTGGCCGGGGGGAACATGGTGATCGACCCCCAGCTCGTCGTGGCCCTGGCCGAGGAGCTCTCCCAGGCCAAGGAACGGGACCGCAAGGCCGAGACCCTCACCGCCCGGGAGATCGAGGTCCTCCAGCTCCTGGCCTTCGGCCACACGAACCGGGACATCGCCGAGCGGCTGTACATCTCGCCCGACACGGTGAAGACCCACCTCGAGCACATCTTCGAGAAGCTCGGGGCCTCCGACCGGACCGCGGCCGTGGCCGAGGCCCTCCGCCGGCGCCTGATCGAGTAGCGGCGCTCCCCCCACCGGCCTAGCCCGCCCGGCGCCCCATCCGCCCCCGTTCAGGTGATATCCACCGTGCCCGCCGCGGGGCATGCTATGCGCGGAACGATGCGCAGCGTCCGTCCCAGGCTGGGCCGCCCGGTCGCGGCGGCGCTCCTCGCGTTGACCACGGGGGGCGTCCTGCTGGCCTACGCCGTGGCGCCGGCGCGGCCCCGGCCCCGGGCCCTCCTCTCCGACGCCACGATGCTCGTGGCCCTGGCCGTCGCGGGCTGGGTCCTCCTCCAGGCGGTCCGGGACGGCCGGGCCTGGCCACCGGCCCGATGGTTCGGACTGGGGCTCCTGGGCCTGGCCGGGGCCAGCGGGGCGTTCCTGGCCTACGACCTGGCGGTCGGCCCGTCGTACCGGTCCGGCCTGCTCGACCTGGCGTTCCTGCCGCTCGCCCTGCCGTTCCTCCTCCCGGCCCGGGCCGAGTTCCGGGCCCACTTCACGCCGGAGGACCGCAGGGAGATCGTGGCCGACGTGGCCCTGCTCACCGCGGCCCTCGCCGCCATCGCCTCCCTGTTCCTCCGCCCGGCCGGGGCCGACGTGGCGACGTCGATCTCGAGCGGGGTCTTCGCCGTGATCGGCGTGGCCGGGATCACGACGTTCGCCGCCCTGGCCGTGTGGGTGCCGACCGTCCGCCACCTCGGGCACCTGGCCGCCGTCTCCACGATGGCGCTCGGCGTCCTCCGGTTCGGAGGGCAGTGGGTCCGCGGCGCCTACCCGGGGGGCGACCCCGCCACCGAGCTGCCGCTCACCCTGGGCGGGCTCGGCCTCGCCCTCCTCCTGGCCGTGCTGCCCAAGGGCGAGTCGCGGCTCCCCCCCCGGGTCCGGGCCACCTGGGCCCGACCCCTCCTCACCACGGGCGCGGTGATCGCGGCCAGCACGGCGCTCGCCCTGGTCGCGGTCCGGCAGCTGGACGGGCGGTTCGGGGCGGAGGGGGGCCGGATGCTGATCGCGTTCCTGGCCGCCGCCGTGGCCGTGCGGATCCTCGTGAACCAGATCCGGAGCGTCGAGGCCACCGATCAGGCCCGCCGGGCCCTGGAGCAGAAGGAGGCGGCGCTCGCCGAGTCCGAGCGGGCCATGCAGGAGCTGTCGGAGGCGCACGACTCGGCCCGGCGTTCGGAGGAGCATCTCCGGTCGGTCTTCGACGCGGCGGTGGACGGGATCGTGGAGCTCGACGAGCGCGACCTGATCGTCCGGACCAACGAGGCGTTCTGCCGGATGGTCCGGATGCCGCGGGAGGTGGTCGAGGGCCAGCCCTGGACGGCGGTGGCGGCGGCGGCGGACGGGGCCGACCCCTCGTTCGCCTCGCTCCCTGAGACCGGGCAGGGGACGCTCCGCCGCGACGGCCAGCCGGTGTACCTCGAGTCGCGGATCTCCCGGATCCCCACCGACCAGCCCCGCCGGCTGCTCCTGGTCCGCGACGTCACCACGGCCCGCGTGGCCGACCAGACGATCCGGGCCCTGTTCAAGTTCCTCCAGGACCGGGACGAGGACCGGACCCGGATCATGCGGCGGACGAACGCCGCGATCGAGGCGGAGCGGAACCGGATCGCCCGCGACCTCCACGACGGACCGGTGCAGGGGGTGTCGGCTGCCTCGCTCTCGCTCGAGGCGGCGCTCCTCATGATCCGGGCCGGGGAGACCCAGGAGGGGATGGAGCTGCTGTCCAAGGTCCGGCAGGAGCTGGCCGAGGAGGCCGACAACCTCCGCCGCCTGATGTCGGGGCTCCGTCCGCCGCTGCTCGAGGAGCGGGGGCTCGTCCCCGCGCTGCGGGAGATGCTCTCCCGCTTCGGGACCGACCAGGGGATCGAGACCGAGTTCTCCGGGACCACGTCCGGGGAGATCCCCGAGGACCTCGAGACGCTCGCCTACCGCGTGGTGCAGGAGGCGCTGTCGAACATCGGCAAGCACGCCGGCGCCACGAAGGTCACGGTCTCGGTGGAGGTCGACGGGGGCCAGCTCCGCGTGGAGGTGGCCGACGACGGGAAGGGGTTCGACGCCGCGAAGAGCCGCGACTTCCTCCGGATGGGTCGGGTCGGCCTGGCCTCGATGCGGGAGCGGGTGGAGCTGGCGAACGGAACGTTCATGGTCCACTCCACGCCGGGGAAGGGGACGACCGTGCTGGCCACGCTCCCCGTGGGGGACTCCCCCCAGCTCCGTCGGGAGCTGGCCCGGCACGAGGCCTGACCCGGCCGGATCTGGCTAGCGGCGGCGGGCCGGACCCTCCGTCGGCTCCGGCACCGGCGGCGAGGGCGTCCCGGTCGGGACCGGGGGGGTCTTCGTGGGCTTCGGCGTGGGGCTCTCCGTCGGCTCGGGGCTGGGCGGCGGCGTGGGCTCGGGGCTGGGGGCGGGCGGCGGGGTGGGCCGGGGGCCCTCGGTGTAGCCGGCGAACGAGGGCTGCGGGAAGTCGCGCACCGGCATCCCGGCCGTCACCTCGGCCATGAAGTCGTGCCAGATCATCGCCGGGATCGTCCCCCCGTAGACGCGCGCGAAGCCCTGGACGTTCAGGAGCGGCTCCTGCCCCTGCGGGTAGCCGACCCAGACGCAGGTCGCGAGCTGCGGCACGTAGCCGCAGAACCAGGCGTCCGCGTAGTTCTGCGTGGTGCCGGTCTTCCCCGCCGCCGGGCGACCGATGGCGGCGGCCGTCCCGGTGCCGGAGGTGATCACACCCCGGAGCGCGTAGGTGGCGAGCGCGGCGTCGTTCGGGGCGATGGCGCGGGTCCCCCGGGGCCGGATCCGCCGCACGACGTCGCCCTCCGCGTCCACCACCTCCTCGATCCCCGTGGCCCGCCGGTGCACGCCCCGGGCGGCGAGCGTGGCGTACGCGTTCGCCATCTCCAGGGGGGCCACGGACTGGGAGCCCAGCGTGATCGAGCAGACCGGCTGGAGGGGGGACCGGATCCCCATCCGGTGGGCCACGTCCACCACCGCCTCCGGCCCGACCTCCGCCACGAGCTGGGCGAAGACCGTGTTCACGGAGTGGGCGGTGGCCGAGGCCAGCGTGAACGTCCCGCCCTCGGTGGGGTCGGCGTTGCCGACCTCCCAGGGCCGCCCTCCCGTGTAGCAGCGGCGGTCGTCGATCGTGATCGTGGGGGGCCCGGACCACACCGAGTCCAAGGAGTACCGGTGCTCGAGCGCCGCGACCAGCGTGAACGTCTTGAAGGCGGAGCCGGCCTGCCGGCCGGTACCGGCGAACCCCGGCATCCCCGCCACCGCCAGGTTCACCTGGGACCGGTGGAAGTTCCTCCCGCCCACCATGGCCCGGATGGCGCCGGTCCGGGGATCCACCGCCACCAGGGCGGCGGCCGGATCGCCCTTCGCGTCGAGGTGGTCGCGGACCACCCGCTCGGCGATCCGCTGCCACTGCATGTCCAGGGTGGTCGTGACCCGCAGGCCGCCCCCGTAGACCTGGGGCTCGCCCAGCTGGCGGATCAGGATCCGCCGGACGTAGTCCACGAAGTAGTCGGAGGCCCCCGGAGCCTCCACCGCGCGGACCTCCCCGGCCGTGCGGACCGGCTCGACCTTCAGCCGGGCGGCCCGGGCCGCGTCCAGGTACCCCTCCTCCACCATGAGGTCCAGCACGTGGTTCCGCCGTTCCCGGGCCGCCCCGGGATCCACGTAGGGGTCGAACCGCCCAGGGGCTGCGATCAGCCCGGCCAGCGTGGCCGACTGGAGCAGGGTGAGGTCCTCGGCGTCCTTGCCGAAGTAGGTCCGGGCCGCCGCCTCCGCCCCGTACGCGCCGTGGCCGAAGTACACCGTGTTGAGGTAGTTGGCGAGGATCTGGTCCTTGGTGAACGTCTGCTCCACCTTGACCGCCAGGAGCACCTCCCGGACCTTCTGGCCGATCGTCCGGTCGGGGATCCGGTACACGCGGCCGTACACCGGATCCTCCACGTAGCTCCCGGCGTAGACGTTCTTCACCAGCTGCTGGGTGATCGTGGAGCCGCCCTGCACCGCCTCCCGCCGCACGATGTCCACCCAGGCCGCCCGGAGGATCCCCAGTGGGTCGAAGCCGGGGTGGGAGTAGAACCCGTCGTCCTCCGTCGCGATCACCGCCTCTCGGAGGTGCCTGGGCATGTCGGACAGCGGGATCAGGGTGCGGTCCACCGAGGCGTGGATCGTCGTGATCAGCTGGCCGTGCCGGTCGTAGACGTAGGTGGTCTGGATCGGCGGGGGGGTGCGGGGCAGGTCGAGCCGGAGGTAGACGACGACCAGCGCGAGCAGCGCCAGGAGGCCGACCACGGCCGGCACGCCGAGGAGCGCCCACCAGTAGCGGCGGAGGAAGGAGCGGCGCTCCGGCTTCCTCCGCGGCGTGCGCGGGGCGTGCTTGGGCCCTCTTCGGGCTCGGGGTTGCGAGGTCTTCGTCGCCACGACGTCAGGGGGATGCTACCCCCCTCCATCGGTGTTCGAACGGACGTGCAGCCGGATCGGTTCCCGGCGATCAGCCGGCGTGGCGGGCCGTGTAGGCCTCGGAGAGGTGGTTCCAGGAGCAGGCCGTGCAGACCTCGACCACGTAGCAGCACGAGCCCCGGTGGACGGCGGCCAGGCGGAGGGCGACGGCGAGCGGCCAGACCCGCCCGTTGTCCTGCCGGAGCGTGTCGCCGTAGACGTAGGCCAGGAGCTTGAGCTCCCGGGCCGCGCACACCGGGCAGAGCCGTCGGGAGGGCTCCCCGACGTGCTTGGCCGCCCGCATCAGCTCGGGGTGGGCGTCGCAGACGTCCACCCGGGACCGCAGGCCGAGCCGGACGTCGCGGAGGAGGGCCCGCTTGGCGAGCGTGTAGTCCACGACGCCGAGCTCCGGGCGCCGGGACCGCCGGGTCCTCGGGTTCCCCATCATGGGAGCCGATTCTACCCGGGGGCCCGACGGGCCCGCTCGGGGGGGCCGAGGGAGCCGGGCGGCGGCCGCGGTCCGTCACGGCAGCTCCACCACGGCCCGGGCGATGCCGCCCACCCACCGGTCGTCCGGGAAGAGCAGCAGCGGCCCGACCGGGACGCGGACCTCGACCACGGCCTCGAACGAGCCCCGCTCGCAGCGGCAGGCCACGAGGACGGCCCCGTTCCGATCGGCGTAGGCCGACGCCACCTCGGAGGGCTCGAGATCGCCGGGGACGGCGAGCTCCCGGGCGGCGGCGAGCGCCG
>DATLZP010000104.1:0-4984 GCA_035573935.1 Actinomycetota bacterium | reverse complement strand
GTCGCCCCGGAAGTCCCGCGTCCTGGCCGAGATCCACCGCGTGCTGAAGCCGGGGGGCCGGCTGTGCGTGGCCGACCTCACCGTCGAGGAGGACCTCCCGCCGGAGATCCTCACCAGCGACGCGGCCTGGGCGGGGTGAGTGTCCGGGGCCATGGCGGAGCGTGTCTTCGCCCGGAAGATGGAGAAGGCGGGGTTCGCCGACGTCTGGATCGGCGAGCGGGTCCCCTACGCGATCGGGGATGCCGCCCTCTACCCGCTCTTCACCCCGGCCCTCATCGAGCTGATGCAGCGGCTGATCCCCCCCGAGCGGCAGGATCGGGTGGCGATCGGGGTCATCGCGAAGGCGAGGAAGCCGTAGCCGCCCCGCGGCGGCGCGGGACGATGGGGTCCTCGATGGATGAACGGGGCGGGGATGGCCAGCACAGCGCGTGAGACCGGGCCGGTCGACCGGAAGGCCGTCGACGCCCTGAGGAGCCGGTTCAACGGGGCCCTCCTCCGGCCCGAGGACGAGGGCTTCGATGTCGCCCGGCGCGTGTGGAACGGGATGGTCGACAGGCGCCCCGCCCTGATCGCCCGGTGCACCGGCGTGGCCGACGTCCAGGCCGCCGTGCGGTTCGGGCGGGAGCAGGATCTCCTCGTCTCGGTCAAGGGCGGAGGGCACCAGGTCGCCGGGCACGCCGTGGCCGACGGCGGGCTGATGATCGACCTGTCCCTCATGCGGGGGGCGAAGGTCGATCCCGAGGCCCGGACGGCGAAGGCCCTCGGGGGGTCCATCCTCGCCGACGTCGACCGGGCCACCCAGGTCCACGGCCTGGCCACGACGCTCGGGGTCATCAGCGTGACCGGGATCGGGGCCTCACCCTGGGCGGGGGGATCGGCCATCTCCAGGGCAGGCATGGGTTCACCGTGGACAACGTGGTCTCGATCGACCTGGTGACCGCGGAGGGCGACACGGTGACCGTGTCGGAGGACAGGGAGCCCGACCTCTTCTGGGGCCTCCGCGGCGGGGGCGGGAACTTCGGGATCGCCACGGCCTTCGAGTACCGGCTCCACCCGGTCGGTCCCATCGTGCTCGCCGGCCCCGTCGTGTGGCCGATCGACCAGGCCCCCGAGGTGCTCCGCGCGGTCGACGACTTCATGGCGGACCCGCCGGACGCGGCGGCGGCGCTCGCCGCGATCCGCCTCGCGCCCCCCGCGCCGTTCCTCCCCCCGGACGCGTTCGGGAAGCCGGTCTGCCTGGCGGCGCTGGCCTACCTCGGGGACCCGGCGGCCGGGGCCGAGGCCCTCGCGCCGGTCCGGGGCGTCGGCAAGCCGATCGCCGACGCCGTCCGACCCTGCCCCTACCTCTTCCTCCAGACCCTGTTCGACGCGGGGGCCCCGGCGGGGTTCAACTACTACATCAAGTCGAACCTCCTGCGGGAGCTCCCGGACCAGGTGATCGACCTGTTCGTGGGCCACGCCCAGAAGATCACCTCCCCCCTGTCCGTGGTCCGGCTGCACTGGATCAGCGGGGAGGCGAGGCGGATCGACCCGGGATCGACGGCCACGACGGGGCGGGACGCCCGGGTGGACGTGAACTTCAACAGCGGGTGGCCGCCCACCGCGCCCGACCCCGACCCCCACGTGGCGTGGGCCCGGGAGGGGTGGGGGGCCCTCCAGCCGCACGCCGGTGCCCCGATGCCGCAGTTCCTGCTCGACGAGGACCCCGCGGAGGTCTACGGTGGGACCCGGCTCGAGCGGCTCAGGGCCCTCAAGGACCGCTGGGATCCGACCAACTTCTTCCGGCTGAACCAGAACGTCCCGCCGTCGGCCGGTTGAAGGTTCGAGCCGGCCGGATCTCCCCCCAGCCGGCAGGGCCTTGACACCCACCGCCCTCGCGGGTACGTTCCCGGGCGAATCCGACCCCAGGGATAGGATCCAGGGAGGATGATCCGCACGCGCTGCGCCGGTCTGGTGGGGGCCATGACGCCCTGCCGCCTGTGCTGTCCGGAGGCCGACGGCGCCCCCATGCGGGGCGCCGGAGGCGCGCGTGCGGCGCTCCGAGCCCGGTAACGCACCGCCCATCTGCTCACACGGAGGAGGCCGCGCGCGGCCTCCTTCCCCGTATCCGGACCGATGCGAGGACGTGGGAGCGGAGCGATGGCCAGGGTCGAGGAGCAGGTCGGGCGAGCGAGGAGCCGGCGGCGCGGCGAGGGGCAGTGGGCCCTCGGCTACCGCGAGCCGCTCAACGCGACGGAGCGGGCCAAGCGCGACGCCGACCCGCTGGCGGTCCGGGACCGGATCGAGCGGACCTACGCCCGGGGCGGGTTCCGCTCGATCGACAAGACCGACCTCCGGAGCCGCTTCCGCTGGTGGGGCCTCTACACCCAGCGCAGGCACGGCGTCCCGGGAGGCGCCACGGCCGGGGCCGAGCCCCACGAGCTCGAGGACGAGTTCTTCATGCTCCGGATCCGGATCCCCGGCGGCCGGCTCACGTCGGCGCAGCTCCGGGCCATCGCCTGGGCCAGCGAGCGGTTCGGCCGGGACCTGGCCGACGTGACGGACCGGCAGAACGTCCAGCTCCACTGGATCCGGATCGAGGACGTCCCCCGGATCTGGGAGCGGATCGAGGCGGTCGGCCTCACCACGCAGGAGACCTGCGGCGACGTGCCCCGCAACATCCTGGGCTGCCCGCTGGCCGGGGTGGACGCCGACGAGGTGCTCGACGCCACGCCCTTCCTGCTGGAGACGAACCGGCGGTACGCGCTCGACCCGGCCTTCTCCAACCTCCCCCGGAAGTACAAGACGACGATCACCGGCTGCGCCCACCGCTGCACCCAGCACGAGACGAACGACCTGGCGTTCGTGGCCCACCGGCACGAGGGGCGGGTGGGGTTCGACGTCTGGGTGGGGGGCGGCCTGTCCACGAACCCGATGTTCGCGAAGCGCCTGGGCGCCTTCGTGGAGCCGGAGCGGGTCCCGGAGGTGTGGGCCGCCGTCACCGCGCTCTACCGGGATTTCGGCTACCGCCGTTCCCGGAACCACGCCCGGCTGAAGTTCCTGGTGGCCGACTGGGGCCCGGAGCGGTTCCGGGAGGTCCTGGAGGACCGCTACCTGGATGCCCCCCTCCGGGACGGGCCCCCCGCGCCCCCCTCCCCGCTGGCCGAGCGGGCGCACCTGGGCGTGCTCCCTCAGCGCGACGGGCTCCGGTACGTCGGGTTCGCCCCCCGAGCGGGGAGGATCTACGGCCACCAGCTCCGGCGGGTGGCCGACCTGGCCGACGCGTTCGGGCGGGGCCGGATCCGCACCACCACCCAGCAGAAGCTGGCCATCCTCGACGTCCCCGAGGAGCGCGTCCCCGACCTCGTCGCGGCGCTCGAGGAGGAGGACCTCCCGGTCACGCCGAGCGCGTTCCGGGCCGGCACGATGGCCTGCACCGGGATCGAGTTCTGCAAGCTCGCCCTGGTCGAGACGAAGCAGCGGGCGCACTGGCTCTACCGCGAGCTCGAGGAGCGCCTGCCCGGGTTCGACGAGCCGATCCGGATCACCCTGAACGGCTGCCCCAACGCCTGCGCTCGCTTCCAGCTCGCCGACATCGGGCTGATGGGCGTGGTCGTGACCCGGCCCGACGGCACGCGCTCCGACGGGTTCCTGGTCCACCTGGGGGGTGGCCTGGGCGCGGACCCATCGTTCGGGCGGAAGGTGCCGGGCGTCCGCGTCCCGGCCGAGCACCTCGCCGACCACGTGGAGGCGGTGCTCCGCCGATACCTGGCCCGCAGGGGCGGCCACCGGAGCTTCCGGGAGTACGTCCGCTCCCTCTCGCCTGAGGAGCTCGCCGAGCTCGCCGCGCCGCCCGGCACGCCGGGCTGGGCGATCGGGAGGAGGAGGAGGTGACCGACCCCGCCCCCCGGGCCGTGCCGTTCTCCTGCCCCTACTGCGGCGAGCCCGACCTCCGGCCGCAGGGCCCCGGCGTCTGGCACTGCCGGACCTGCGACCGGCGGTTCGAGCTGCGCTTCGTGGGGATCGGGCCGGCCGCGCCGCCGTCGGAGGAGGGATGAGCGTGGAGCACGACCTCGACGCCCGCCGGGTGCCCGCCGAGCCCGTGGTGCCGGAGGAGGAGGCCCAGATCCTGGCCGCCGCGGAGCGGTTCGAGCACGCCTCCGCCGAGGAGCTCCTGGCCTGGGCCCTGGAGCGCTTCCACCCTCGCATCGCCGTGTCGCTCGGGGGCGGCGTGGACGGCCTGGTCGTCCTCGACATCGCCCACCGGATCCGGCCCGACGTCCGGGCCTTCACCCTGGACACCGGGCGGCTCCCGGCCGAGACCTACGCGCTGTTCGAGGAGGTCCGGGAGCGGTACGGGGTGGACGTGGAGTTCGTCTACCCCGACACCCGGGAGGTCGAGGAGCTCATCACCCGGGAGGGGCCGAACCTGATGTACCGGAGCGTGGAGCTCCGCGTGGCCTGCTGCGAGGTCCGCAAGGTCCGGCCGATGGAGCGGAAGCTCGCCACGCTCGACGCCTGGGCCACCGGGCTCCGCCGCGATCAGTGGCGGACGCGGAAGGACATCGCGAAGGTCGAGCTGGACCGGGACCACGGCGGGATCGTGAAGCTCAACCCGCTCGCGGACTGGACGAAGGAGCGGGTCTGGGAGTACGTCCGGGCCCACGGGGTCCCCTCCCACGAGCTGTTCGATCACGGGTACGCGTCGATCGGCTGCGCGCCCTGCACCCGGCCGGTCCTGCCCGGGGAACCGGAGCGGGCCGGCCGGTGGTGGTGGGAGCGGGACGCGGACAAGGAGTGCGGGATCCACTGCTCCGTCCAGCTCCTGGGCTCCGCACCTCGGGGTCACGGCGCCGGCCGTCCAGGCGGGGAGGGGTCGTAGTGGCGTTCGGCTACCCGGCGATGCTCGAGCTCTCCGGCCGCCGCTGCCTGGTCGTGGGGGAACGGGCGGTGCGGGAGGGGAAGGTCGAGGGGCTGCTCGAGGCGGGGGCGGACGACGTGCTCG
>DATLZP010000103.1:0-2003 GCA_035573935.1 Actinomycetota bacterium | reverse complement strand
TACGACGTGAACCAGGTCCGCCTCCGGCAGGCCATCACCCCTGTCCGTGGCCATGTGAAAGTCCCCACCTGTGGCCACCGAAAGTCCCCACCCCTCGAGCGGTGAGTTAACGGAAGACCTCCTCCCGAGGCGCGATGGTGTTGGTGTGACCCACACCGCGCGGCCCCGGGGAGGAGGTCAAGCTGAAGTCTGCGAGGGAGTGCATGGACATCGTCAACGCCTACCTGGCCACGGGGAGCTACCGGGCCGCCGCCGAGATCTGCGGCACGACCCACAAGACCGTCCGCCGCGTCCTGGAGCGCCGGGCGAGGGGGGAGGAGCCCGGCGTGCGCCGGAGGCGGCCTCGGAACACCGACGTGGTGGCGGACCTCATCGCCCGCCGGGTCCGCGACACGGCCGGCCGGATCTCCGCCAAGCGGCTCCTCCCCGAGGCCCGGGCCGCCGGCTACGCCGGGTCGGCCCGGAACCTCCGCCGGGCCGTGGCCCGGGCCAAGGCCGAGTACCGCCGGAAGGCGCGGACCTACCGGCCCTGGGTGCCCTCCCCGGGGCAGCATCTGGCGATCGACTGGGGGGAGGAGGGGGCCCTCAAGATCTTCTGCGCGGTGCTCGCCTGGAGCCGCTACCGGTTCGTCCGCTTCGCCCTCGACCAGCGCAGGGAGACCACCCTCCGCCTCCTCGCGGAGTGCTTCGAGGAGCTCGGCGGGGTCCCGGCGGTGGTCCTGGCCGACCGGATGGCCTGCCTCAAGGCCGGGGAGGTGGCGAACGTGGTCGTCCCCCACCCCGACTACGTCCGGTTCGCCACCCACTACGGGTTCCGCCCGGACTTCTGTGAGGCCGCCGACCCCGAGTCCAAGGGGCTCGTGGAGCACCTGGTGGGCTACGCCAAGACCGACCTGATCGTGCCGGCAGGAGGGTTCGGGAGCGTGCGGGAGGCCAACGAGGCGGCCAGGGCCTGGTGCGCCGAGGTGAACGGGCGGGTGCATTCGGAGACCCAGGCCCTCCCCGCCCGCCGCCTGGAGGCCGAGCGGGAGGTCCTGCGGCCCCTGCCGTCCCTGCGACCTCCCCTCCGCCGGGGGGTCCTGCGGAAGGTGGACCGGCTCTCCACGGTCCGCATCGGCTCGGCCCGGTACTCGGTCCCCCGCCGCCTTGTGGGAGCCACCGTGGAGGTGGCGGCGGCCGAGGGCGAGGTGGTCGTCTTCCACCGGGGGCAGCAGGTGGCCCGCCACCCGCTGGTGGCGCCGGGGGAGTGCTCGATCCTCGACGAGCACTTCGGGGGCCCCGACGAGCGGCCCCGGCGGGCCCTGCGGCCCCGGAGCGAGGCCGAGCGGGCCTTCCTCGCCCTGGGGGAGGTGGCGGAGCGGTTCCTCCGGGCCGCCGCCGCCGCTGGCACCCCCCGGCTCGCCTCGGAGCTCCGGGGGATCCTGGAGCTGGAGGCGGGCTGGGGGCGGGAGGACCTCCTGCGGGCCCTGGTGCGGGCCACGGCCTTCCGCCGGTTCGCCGCCGCCGACGTCCGGGACATCCTCTGCGCGGGGGTGGGGGTCCCGGGCCTGGTCGCGCCCGGCACCATCCTCCTCGGGGGGTTCCCCGAGGTCCCGAGGCGGCCCCTGGACGCCTACGCCGTGGAGGGGGCCCGGTGAGCACCCGCGCCCTCGCCCCCGACCTCGAGCAGGCCCTCAAGCGGCTGAAGCTCGCCCGGATCCGGGCCGTGGCCCCCGAGGTGCTGCAGCGGGCCAAGGTCCAGCGCTGGTCCCCGGAGGAGCTGCTCCGGACGCTCCTGGAGGAGGAGTGCGCGGCCCGGGACGAGGCCCGGGTCCGGATCCGGCTCAAGGCCGCCCGCTTCCCGGTGCGCAAGACCCTGGAGGAGTTCCAGCTTCCGCTCTCTTCCATCCCCCGGGCCACCTTCGACCACCTCGCCTCCCTGGAGTGGATCCGGGGGCGGGAGAACCTCTGCCTGGTGGGACCGGCGGGGACGGGGAAGACCCACCTGCTCCTCGGCCTCGGCC
>DATLZP010000102.1:0-3268 GCA_035573935.1 Actinomycetota bacterium | reverse complement strand
GGGCGGTACGGCACGGACCTGTGGAGCTTCGCCGCCTCGGGGGTCGAACCCGACCTGGTGGTGATGGGCAAGCCGATGGGCAACGGGTTCCCGGTAGCGGCGCTCGTGGCCCGCCGGGAGGTGCTGGAGCGGTTCCCCGAGGAGACCGAGCTGTTCAGCACGTTCGGCGGGAACCCGGTGGCCTGCGCGGCGGCCCTGGCCGTCCTGGACGCGATCGAGGCCGAGGACCTGCTGGGGAACGTCCGGGAGGTGGGGGGCTACCTGCGGCGGGGGCTGGACGCCCTGGCCGGGCGGCACGACCTCGTGGGGGACGTGCGGGGGGAGGGGCTCCTGCTCGGCGTCGAGCTGGTCCGGGACCGGGGATCGCGAGAGCCGGCCCCCCAGGAGGCCCGCCGGGTCCGGGAGGGGATGCGGGAGCTGGGCGTGCTGATCGGGGTGACCGGCCCGGCGGGGAACGTGCTCAAGCTCCGGCCGCCGCTCGTGTTCCGCCGGGAGCACGCGGACCTGCTCCTCGAGGCGCTCGACGCCGCGCTGACCTCGGCCCGGGGGTGAGGGCGCCGCGACGGGCCATGCCCGGCGCCCCTCCGCGATCAGGCCACGACGCCCCGGGCCCGGAGGAGCTCGACCAGCCGCTCGCGCGGGAGCGCCGGGCTCCGGTGCCCCCGATGGCCGGTCATCTCCTCGTTCGCCACCAGGGAGTCCAGGACGGCCTCCTCGGTGGCCTGGACCACGGCCTCGAAGAACGGGTCGAGGAACGGCCACGGGACGAAGCGGAGCGCGTCGAGCCGGCCGTCGGTCCCGCCGAACAGGCCCGCGGCGCCCCGGGTGAACGCGCCCGGGTTCCCCGTGGAGACCGCGAGGAAGAGGTCGCCGGAGAAGTGGGAGCCGGCCGTCCCGGTGCGGGCCAGGCCCAGCGTGACCCGGCGAGCCAGCGCGTCGCACTGGTCCGGCAGGAGGGGAGCGTCGGTGGCCACGACCGCGATCACCGAGCCGGAGCCGGGTGGCGCGGCGAAGTGCTCGGCGATCGGGTTGTCCTCCCCCAGCGCCTCGCCCACCGGCACGCCGGCCACCACGAGCTCCGAGCGGGAGCCGAAGTTCGTCTGGAGGAACACCCCGACCGTGTAGGCGGCGTCGCCGGAGCGGACCACCCGGGAGGCGGTCCCCGAGCCCCCCTTGAACTCGTAGCAGTTCATCCCCGTGCCGCCGCCCACGGAGCCCTCCTCGAGCGGACCCGATCGCGCGCCGTCCAGGGCCCGGACCACGATCTCCTCCGTCACGTGACCCCCGTTGATGTCGTTGAGGTAGCCGTCCCAGGTCTCGGCGGCGACGGGGAGGAGCCAGGCCTCCGCGAGCTCGGGGTGGCGCTCGACGGTCCAACGCACGATCCCGGCGTGGGCCACGCCTACGGCGTGGGTGTTCGTGAGCGCGACGGGCCCGGCCATCGTGCCCGACTCCTCGATCCAGGAGACCCCGGTCATCTCGCCGTTGCCGTTCTGGGAGTGGAAGCCGGCCGCGCAGGGGTCGCCGGGCGCCGACCGTCCCCGCGGGTGGATCGCGGTGACGCCGGTCCGCACCCCGTCCCCCTCGATCAGCGTGACGTAGCCGACCTCGAGGCCGGGGACGTCGGTGATCGCGTTCCAGGGCCCCGGCGTGCCCCGGAACGGGATCCCGAGGGAACGGGCCCGCGGCTTGCCCCCGGGGGTCCGCAGGTGCGCGTCGTCGGACGTGCGTGCCACGGTCGCCTCCTTCGTCGTGGTGTCGTTCGGGCCTGATCGCGGTGGAGGCTAGCCCGGCCCGCGGTGGACCGCACGGTAGGCTCGCGGCGACGTCTCGATGGAGGAGGTGCGCACGTGGACGTGGCGCGGGCGATGGACGGGAGCTTCGAGGCCGGTGACCCCGGACGGTTCACCGGCGAGGTGTTCCTGCGGGGCACGCTCTCCGCGGAGGACGGGACGAACGTGGGGATCGTCCTGTTCGCCCCCGGCGCCCGCACCCACTGGCACCGTCACCCGGGTGGCCAGTTCCTGTACGGGATCGCCGGGCGCGGTCGGGTCCGCTCCCGGGGGGAGGCGGGGCATGTCCTCGAGGCAGGCGACGTCGTCCGGGTCGGTCCCGACGAGTGGCACTTCCACGGGGCGACGCCGGGCGCCCCGGTGCTCCACGTGGCGCTGAACGGCGGCGGCGCCCCGGAGTGGGGGGACCCGGTGTCGGACGAGGAGTACGCGGAGGGGTTCTAGCTCCCCTCAGCCGTCGAGCGACGTCAGGGTCTCGCCCAGCGCGCGGATCGACCCCTCGGTGCAGGGGCTCACGACCAGGATGACCTCGTCTGCGCCGGCCTCGGCGAACGCACGGATCCGCTCGGCGATCGCGGCCGGACCGCCCTCCACCGGGGGCGCCTCCGCCCCGATCGGCCGCTCCGGGCGGGACCGGTCGAACACGACGAACACGCAGGCGCTCCGCCGCACCTCCCCGGGCGCTCGACCCAGCTGCGTCAGGAGGGCCGAGACCCGCGCGTTCAGGCGGGCGAACGCCTCCGGCGCGTTCCCGAAGGAGTCGAACCACGCGTTCCACGCATCGACGTGGGGGAGCGCCGCGCGGAGGACCCGCGGCCCGGTGCTCCCGACCATCAGCGGCACGCGGCGGGCCGGCGGCGGGAGCAGGACCGCGTCCTGCACGTGATGGAACCGCCCAGGGAACGTGACCCGCTCCCCGGCCAGCAGGCGGCGGACGATCCCGAACGCCTCCTCGAACCGCGATGCTCGGTGATCGAAGGGGAGACCGAACGCCCGGAACTCCGCCTCGTTCCACCCCGCGCCCACGCCGAGGACCAGGCGGCCCCCCGAGATCTCGTCCACCGCCGCCGCCATCCGGGCCAGGACCCCGGGCGGGTGGAACGCCAGGCAGGCCACGAGGGGGCCGAGCCGCACCCGTCGGGTGGCGGCGGCCAGCGCGGCCAGGAGCACCCAGGCGTCCCGGGGCCCCCGCTCGGGCCGGCCGTCGCCCCGGTACAGGAGGTGGTCCCCCACCCAGATCGAGTCGAACCCCACCTCCTCGGCCGCCCGGGCCATCGCCAGGTACTCCGGCCACCGGACGTCCCGCTCCACCTCGGGGAGCTGCACGCCGACGCGCAGGGAGCGAGGCACGCGGGCGAGTGTAGCGACCGCGCTCAGCCCGGCGGTGCCAGCTCGGCCCGGACGCCGAGCAGGCGGACCGGTCGGTCCAGCGCGAACCGGTCGAGGGCGGCGAGGGCGGCGGCCTCCAGGGCCGG
>DATLZP010000101.1:0-5146 GCA_035573935.1 Actinomycetota bacterium | reverse complement strand
CCCCGGACGACGTCCGGAGCGCGCCCCGCACCCGCTACGCCGCCGAGCTCGCCGGCCTCAACCTCTTCTCCGGCGAGCTGGAGCCCGTGGAGCCGGGGGTGGGGCGGATCCGCACGTCCGAGGGCGAGATCGTCGCCGCCTGGCCGGAGGGGCTCCCCCCGGCCCGCCGCAGGGTGGTGGCGCTGCTCCGCCCCGCCGACGTCTCGATCCACCTGGCCCCCCCATCGGGATCGGCCAGGAACCTCCTCCGGGGCCCCGTGCGGGACATGACCGCGGAGGCCGACCGGGTACGGGTGCGGATCGGCTCCCGTCCCCCCGTCGTGGCCGAGGTCACCGCGGGGTCCGCCTCGCGGCTCGGTCTGCGCCCCGGCACCGTGGCCTGGGCATCCTTCAAGGCCGTCGAGGTGCGGGTGCTGCCGACCTGAGCCCCCGGGCGGTCCGGGACCCGGCGATGCCCCGCCCGGCGCGACGCCCGGGCCGGGTAGCATCAGCCCGTGGCCGAGCGCACCGCGCCCGCCCGGCTCGCCGCCTCGGCCGGCCGGGGCGTCCTGGGGTTCCTCCGGGAGCTCCCCGGGCTCCTCCTCATGGCGTTCGTCCTCGCGTTCCTCATCAAGTCGTTCCTCGTGCAGGCCTTCTACATCCCGTCTGCGTCCATGGAGCCCACCCTCATGCCGGGGGACCGCGTCCTCGTGAACAAGGTCCCCTACTACCTGCACGACCCGGTCCGGGGCGACGTGATCGTGTTCCGCATCCCCGACGAGGAACGGCCCGACCGGGGGCTCGTGGAGCGCCTCGTCCACTGGCTCACCGACGGCCTCGGCCTCACCCGACCGGCGGAGGAGGACTTCGTGAAGCGCGTGATCGGGCTCCCCGGGGACGTGGTGCAGGCGCGGCGGGGGCGGGTCTACGTGAACGGCCGGCCCCTGGAGGAGCCGTACCTCACCGGCCCCACCCGGCGGTTCGATCGGACCAGGGTGCCGGCCGGGATGCTGTTCGTCCTGGGCGACAACCGGGGGTCGTCGAACGACTCGCGCTTCGGCCTGGGGTTCATCCCCATCCGGGACGTGATCGGCCGGGCGTTCGTCGTGATCTGGCCTCCCTCCCGGGCCGGGCTGATCCGGTGAGCGCCGTGCGGGCCCTCGCCATCGGCGCGGCGGTGGCCCTCGCCCTGTGGGGCCTGGCCGTCGCCGCCCTGGCGCTGGCCGGCCGTCGGACCGCGGCCCGGGAGCTCGCCGCGCTCGTGCCGAACCTGCTCGTGCTCTTCCGCGGGCTGCTCCGCGATCCCCGGGTCCCCCGGGGGACGAAGCTCCTCGTGCTCCTGGCCGTGCTCTGGGTGGCGTCCCCGGTGGACCTGGTGCCGGAGTTCGTCCCCGTGGCCGGCCCCCTGGACGACGCCATCGTGGCGGCGCTCGTGCTCCGGGCGGTGCTCCGGCGGACCGACCGGGCCGTGCTCGAGCATCACTGGCGAGGCGACCGGGGGACCCTCGACCTCCTCCTGCGGCTGGGCCGGAGACGGTCCTCCCCGCCCGCCTAGCGGAGCCCCTTCCCCCGCGCCCACTCCTCGAGCGCGGCGACCGCCTCCTCCTCGCGCATCGGGCCCCGGTCCAGCCGGAGCTCCATCAGGTGGGCCCGGGCCTCACCCACCAGCGGGCCCGGCGGGATCCCCAGGATCTCCATGATCCGATGCCCGTCGAGCGGCGGGCGGAGCGCGGCCAGGTTCTCCTCCTCGGCCAGGCGGGCGATCCGCTCCTCGAGCTCGTCCTGGGCCTGCGCCAGCTGCTTGGCCCGGAACGGGTTCCGGGTCGTGCAGTCCGCCCGGGTCAGCTGGTTCAGCCGGTCGAGGAGGGGCCCGGCGTCCCGCACGTAGCGGCGCACGGCGCTGTCGCTCCACCCCGCCCGGTACGTGTGGAAGCGCAGGTGCATCTCGACGAGCTTGGCCACGTCCTCCACCACGTCGTTCGGGTAGCGCAGGGCCCGCAGCCGGTCCCGGGCCATCCGGGCCCCGACCACGTCGTGGTGGAGGAACTGGACCCCCTCCGGGGTGATCCGCCGGGTGGCCGGCTTCCCGATGTCGTGCAGGAGCGCGGCCAGCCGCAGGACGAGGTCCGGCTGGCACCGCTCGACGACCGCGTACGTGTGGCGCAGGACGTCCTTGTGCTTGTGGACCGGGTCCTGCTCCAGGCGGAGCGCGGGGAGCTCCGGGAGGAACAGGTCGGCCAGGCCCGTCTCCACGACGAGCTCCAGGCCCTTCGAGGGCCGCGCCCCCAGCAGCAGCTTGTTCAGCTCCTCCTGGATCCGTTCCGCGGAGACGATGGCCAGGCGCTCCCGCATCTCCCGCATCGCCCGGACCACCCGCGGCGTGGGCGTCACCTCCAGCTGGGAGACGAAGCGGGCGGCCCGCAGCATCCGCAGGGGGTCGTCGGCGAACGCCCGCTCCGGCTCGAGGGGTGTGTCGAGGCGCCGCGCCGCGAGGTCGCGGAGGCCGCCGAACGGGTCCACGAACGTCCCCTCCGGCAGCCGCACGGCCATCGCGTTGATCGTGAAGTCCCGCCGGGAGAGGTCGGTCTCCACGTCGCCGGCGAACGTGACGGCGGGCTTCCGCTCCTCCTCCGGGTAGACCTCCTCCCGGAACGTCGTGATCTCGAGCACCCGACCGTCCTTCCGGGCCCCCACGGTCCCGAACCGCACGCCGACCAGGTAGTGCGCGTCGGCCCATCCCCGGAGGGCCCGGATCGTCTCGTGCGGGGTGGCGTCGGTGGCCAGGTCGAGCTCCTGGTCCTCCCGGAGCCGCCGGAGGAAGAGGTCCCGCACCGCGCCCCCCACGAGGTACAGCTCGTGCCCGGCCGCCCGGAACCGCTCGCCGAGCTCCTTCGCCAGGGGTCGACCTCCAGCACGCCGCCCGCCTCGGGCCTCGTGGGACCGGTCATGCCGGTGGCAGCATACCGGCCGCCCCCCGTCCGCCCGGCGCTGCGGGGCGATGCTAGCGTGCGGCCGTGGCGGCCGCCCTCGGCTTCGTCTGGACCCTCCCGAACACGGTGCTCGGGCTGGTCCTGGGGCTCCTCACGTTCCAGCGCCCCCGGCTGGTCCAGGGCCTGGTCGTGTTCGACCGGACGGAGCGGGGGCTCACCTGGCTCCTCCGGCGGATGGGACGGACCGCGATGACCGTGGGCCACGTCGTGGTCTCGGCCCGGCCGCTCGAGGGGGCCCTCCTGGCGCACGAGCGGCAGCACGTGCGCCAGTACCGCCGCTGGGGGCCGTTCTTCATCCCCGCCTACCTGCTCCTGGCGATCCCGTTCGGGTACCGGCGGCACCCCTTCGAACGGGCCGCCATGCGGGCGGCCGGCGAGCTCGCTACGTGAGCGTGGGCGCGCCGCGCGTGAGGACCCCGCGGAGCGCCAGGTTGAAGTCGTGGGGGTTCGTGGCCGCCGCCCGCGCGTCCTCCTCGGTCACCATCCCCTCCTGCACCAGCTGGACCAGGGCCTGGTCGAACGTCTGCATCCCGTAGAACCCGCCCTCCGCGATCACGTCGGCGATCTCCACGGTGGCCTCCGGGTCCGCGATCCGCTCGTACACGCGGCCCGTGTTCACGAGCACCTCGACGGCGGGGACCCGGCCCTTCCCGTCCGCCCGGGCGACCAGTCGCTGGGACACGACCCCCCGCAGGGCGCCGGCGAACGAGAGGCGCACCTCCCGCTGCTGCTGGGGCGGGAAGAGGTCGAGGACCCGGTTGATCGTCTCGGTGGCGTCGATCGTGTGCAGGGTCGAGATCACGAGGTGCCCCGTCTCCGCGGCCTGGATCGCGGCCAGGGCGGATTCCGGGTCCCGGATCTCCCCCACGAAGATGACGTCCGGGTCCTGGCGGATCACGTGCTTCAGGGCGGCGGCGTACGACTCCGTGTCCAGTCCCACCTCGCGCTGCTCCACGAGCGACAGCTCGTCGTCGTGGACCACCTCGATGGGATCCTCGATCGTGATGATGTGCGCCCGGCGGGTCCGGTTGATGTGCCCGATCATCGCGGCGATCGTGGTCGTCTTCCCGGTGCCGGTGGGCCCGGTGATCAGGATCAGCCCCCGGACGGACTCGGCCAGCTGCCGCATCACCGGCGGCAGCCGGAGCTCCTCGAACGTCGGGATCTCGGCCCGCACCCGACGGATGGCCAGGCCCACGTAGCCCCGCTGGCGGTACACGTTGATCCGGAACCGACCCACGCCCGGCAGCGTGTAGCCCAGGTCGGCCTCGTTGTGGCGGGCGAACTCCTCCACCTTGTGGGGGGGCATCAGCGCCGCGGCGAAGGCCTGCGTGTCGGTCGGCGCGAGCTCCGGGAACGGCGCCGGCTCAAGCTGGCCGTCCACCCGCACGTAGGGGACGTTCCCCACCTTCAGGTGGAGGTCGCTCGCCCCTCGCTCCACCGTGTGGCGGAGGAGATCGGTCACGTCCATCGGCGTCACTCCCCGTCGACGCGCTCGGCCACCTCCACGGCCTCCGGGGAGGCGTCGCCGAGCTCCTCCTGTATCTTTCGGCGTTCCCGGCGCCGCTTTGAGAGCCAGATCGCGCCGGCCAGGAGGACGAGGAGGACGAGGCCGGCCACCCGCAGGTAGCCCTCGGCCCGGGCGTAGGCCTCCCCCAGGGCGTAGCCCAGCAGGGCGTTGGCCGCCCCCCACAGCACCGAGCCGGCCGCGTCGTAGGCGGCGAAGCGCCGCCACGGCATGTGCGACACCCCAGCCAGGATGAAGCCCACGCTCCGCACGACCGGGATGAACCGCCCGAGGAAGACGGTCTTCCCGCCGTGCCGACGGTAGTAGGCGTCGGCGGCGGCCAGCCGGGCCGGCGTGACCAGGAGCCGGTGGCCGTGGCGCTCCAGGAGCCCCCGGCCGAACCGCCTGCCGAGCAGGTACCCGAGGTTGTCCCCGAGGATCGCCCCCGCCACCGAGACGGCGATCACCCAGGGGAGCGAGAGCGCGCCGACCCGCGCATAGAATCCCCCCACGATGACGAGGGTCTCGCCGGGGACGACGACGCCCGCACCCACCGAGTTCTCGAGGAACGTCGCCAGGCCGACGATCAGGTAGCCCCAGGGAGGGGAGAGGTACGGCTCGAGGAGCTCGACGACGCGCTCGACCACGGGCGGCCAGTATAGGTCCCCCC
>DATLZP010000100.1:0-2957 GCA_035573935.1 Actinomycetota bacterium | reverse complement strand
TCCGCGACCACCCGGGCCGCGGACCACAGCTCCCGCTGCGCGCGCACGATCGCCTCGTCCGGCACGAAGACGACGCGGTCGACGAACCGCTCCGCGGCGGCCAGCGCGATCCGGCCGGCCCGAGCGGCGCCGAGCGCGTCGGCGGCCACCCCGCCCACCTCCACCTCGACCGGCCGGCCCGTCTCGAGGGCCCGGCTGAGCGTGGGGCAGCCCTCCGGCTCCACGCCGACCACCCGGACGTCGCCCAGGAACCACGACGCGATCCCCGCGATCAGCCCGCCCCCACCCACGGCCACCAGGACCGCATCGAGGTCCGGGACCTGCTCGGCCAGCTCCCTGCCGAGGGTCCCCTGGCCCGCCACCACCTCCGGCTGGTCGTAGGCGTGGACCACGAGCGCGCCGGTCTCTCGGACCCGCTCCTCGCTCGCCGCCAGGGCCTGGGCGTAGTAGCCGGGGACCACCCGGACCGTGGCTCCCACCGCCCGGATCCGTTCCACCTTCACCGCGGGCGAGGACCCCGGCACGAAGATCTCGGCCCGGTGCCCCAGCACCCGGGCGGCGTGGGCCACCGCGAGCCCGTGGTTCCCGCCCGACGCGGCCACGACCCCGGCGGGGCCCACCTCCGCCTGGAGGAGGCGGTTGAACGCGCCCCGCACCTTGAAGGAGCCGGTGTGCTGGAGCTGCTCCAGCTTGAGGACGACCCGGCCGGGGACGCCGAAGGACCCCCGTCCCGCCTCCAGGGCCGGGGTGCGGCGGACGAAGGGGGCGATCCGCTCCGCGGCGCCCTCGATCTCGGCCCGCGTCGGCACCCGGGTGGACCGGTCCGTTGACATGGGCGGCATCGAACCACGCCGACGGGCCGCCGACGAGGCCCGCGTTGCGCATGACGCTTCGTGGTTGAGGGGAGGGGTGGGAGGGTGCCGCGCAAGGCCCGCCCGGCTCGACGCTCCCTCTCCGTGGAGACCCGGGGCCGTTACCAGGGCCCCCCGGACGAGCGGTTGCCCCCACGCCGGCGAACCACCGCGAGGGCCGGTGGACCGTAGCGCACGGCGGCCTGGAACATCAGCCCGGGGGCGTTGCCGCCCGACCCCACGAAGAGGGACGTCCCGCTGAACACCAGCGCCCCGGCCGAGGTGGGCGCCTGGGGCACCAGGACCGATAGGGCGAGGAGGCCGAGCAGGTGCCACGGGAGGTACCACGGGGTGAGGACGACGTAGGTGGTGAGCAGGAGCGCCGCCGCGGCCCACGGATCCGCGCCGACCCTCGGAGAACGGGCGAGGTGAAGGGCGACCGCGAGGATGCCGAGGAGCAAGAGCCACCGGCTGGCGTGTCCCCAGGCCGACCGGCCAGCGGCGACCGCGTCGGCGAGCTCACCGGAGCCGATCCGGACCAGGGTGCCGGTCAAGGAGCTCGAGGCGGCGCTCGCGGCGCGGCGCAGCCCGTCGAACGTCCGCGCGCCCTCGGAGAAGGGAGCGTAGGTCGCCGCGGCGACGACCATGGCGACGACCGCGTGCCCAGCCGCACGCACCACCCCACGCCTCCACGCGAGGGCGATCAGCCACGCGAGGAGCGGGAGGACCGCATAGGCCTTGACGAGGCCGGCCACCGTGAGCAGCAGGGTCGTCCAGACGTCCCGACCCCGGCGTTCCGCGAGGACGGCACCGGCGAAGGCGACGGCGATCACGACGCCCGGGTGCGCTCCGAGCCCCGAGGAGAAGAGGACGAGGGGGTTGTACGCGAACGCCAGCACCGCCCAACGGTCATCGTGGGTGGTGTCGGCCCTGGGGGCCCCCGAGCGATGCGCTCGGACGAGCAGCCAGGTCGCGAGCATCGTGCACGCGGCGGCCATGGCCTTCAAGAGGAGGAAGGCTGCCGTCAGGTGCGTCCGCGACGCCACGACGATGGCGGAGCAGAGGAGGGTCCAGGCGGGACCGTATGGGGACGGGGTGTTCGGCCAGAGGGCCCAGAGGCCCCAGGGGTCACCGACCGACCGGGGTGCGACCACGTACGGGTTCGTTCCGTGGAGCGCCATCTTGCCGTACAGGAGGCTCTGGTACACGTCCTGCGACCGTGAGGCCGGCGCGAAGATGAGGGCGACGTGGAGGACGACCGCGGTCCCGAACAGGAGTCCGAACGGCGCGCGATCGCCGTGGCGGTGCGCTCGCAACGCGGCGGCGTACGGCACGAACGCGGCGATCACCAGGTACCAGTAGGAGTAGCCGGTCTCGTTGCGAGGCCGGTAGTAAGGGCCCGAGCTGATGGCGGGGCGGAGCAGGAAGAAGCCCTCGATCAGGGCGAGCGCCGCGACCAGCATGATGAAGGAGCCCGGCACGCCTCCGCCATCGTTCCTCGCTCGAGGTGTGGAGGCCGGTGCGTCGCGGAGCGCGGCGGATGCGGCGCGGGTTCCGCGAGCCGGGCCATCGCGCCTGCCGCGCCCTCTGGGTGCCACCCCCGGACTCTGCATCACACGGAGCGCGGTGTCGATGACCCGTGGCCGGCCGGGGCGCCGCCTTGACAGCGGAGAGGGGGCGCCCTACCGTTTCCTTCGGTACCGAACGACCCGGCGGCCGCGGGCCGCGAGGGGGCCGACGAGGGCGGAGGGGCATGGGCGCGAGGGCCGTCGTCGAGGGGGTCGAGGTCTCGACCGGGCACTGGATCGGCGGCGAGCGGGTGCCGTCGGCCGAGGCGTTCCCCGACGTCTCCCCGATCGACGAGCGGGTGATCGCCGAGGTGGCGCGGGGAGGCCAGCAGGAGGTCGACGCCGCGGTCCGGGCCGCCCGGGAGGCATTCCCGGCCTGGGCGGGGACGCCGCCCGAGGAGCGGGCCCGGATCCTCCACCGGATCGCCGACCTGATCGAGGCCCGGGTCCCGGAGCTCGCGGCGGTGGAGACCCGCGACAACGGCTCCCTCCTCCGCTCGATGCGGAACTCGGTGATGCCCCGGGTCGCCCTCAACTT
>DATLZP010000099.1:0-5573 GCA_035573935.1 Actinomycetota bacterium | reverse complement strand
GCAGTGACCGAGGGGCCCGGCTCAGCCGGGGCGGGCGGCCCCCACGAAGTGCTCCCACATCACGGCGCGGACCGCCACGACCGCCCCTGAGTGCGGCGCGTCGATCATCCGCCCCCCGCCGATGTACAGGCCCACGTGGTGGATCGGGGAGTAGAAGAACACGAGGTCGCCCGGCTGGAGGGCCTCCCGGGGCACGTGGGGGAGGGCCGCGTACTGGGCGGCCGAGGAATGGGGGAGCGACACCCCGGCCTGGGCCCAGGCCCACATCGTGAGCCCGGAGCAATCGAACCCCGTGTCCGGGCTGGCGCCGCCCCACTGGTACGGGGTGCCGAGGACCGAGTAGGCGGCCTGGATCGCCAGGCGCGCGTCGGGGTTCGGAGCGGGGATGGACGACGGTGGCGGGGCCGGCGCGGTCCCCCCGGAGACCACCTCCTCCACCGCGGCCGCCGCCCGGCGGGCCCGCCGGTAGGCGGCCTGGAGGTCCGCCACGAGCTGCTCCTGCCGTTCGATCGCCCGGCGGATCTCGGCCTGCCGAGCCCGGATGGCGGCGAGCGTGGCGGCCCGCTCCCGCTGGACGTCGCGCAGCTCCTGGGCGAGCCACGCCGCCCGGCGGGCCGCCGCGTCGGCCGCCGTCGCCAGGTCGGCGTCGCTCTGCGCGATCTGGCCGATGAACTCGAGCCGGTCGGAGAACTCGACCAGCGACCCGGCCTCGAGGAGCACGTCCACCTGGGTCCCCAGCCCCATGAAGGCCTGGGCGGCGCGTTCGGAGAGGAGCTGTCGGGCCCGGGCCGCCTCGCTCCGGGCCTCCTCCTCCCGTCGCCGGACGTCGGCCAGACGCTGCTGCACCTGCTGGAGGCGGAGCCGCGCCTGGTCGTACTCCTCGACCAGCAGGGAGAGCCGTTCGTTGAGGGCCCGGAGCTCGGCCTCCGCCGCCCGGATCTCCGCCCGGCTGGGCGCGGCGACGGAGGGGCCGGGGGTGAGGAAGAGGGGGAGGGCGAGCAGGCCGGCGGCCGCCAGCCGGATCCACCGCCCCCGTCTCTCCCCGGTCGTCCTCCCCATACGAACGGGCCGCCGGTCGGGCGGCCTGGGCGAGGCTACCGGGAGGCCTTCTCGACGTCAACGCGACGGCCGAACGCCCGTTCGGCGCTCCTCTCGGATGGTCGGGACGGCGGGATTCGAACCCGCGACCTCAGCGTCCCGAACGCTGCGCGCTACCAAACTGCGCCACGTCCCGCGGGGCCAGTGTAGCGGGTGGGCCTCGGGTGCCGTGGATCGGTCCCGGGGTAGGCTTCCGGCGAACGTGCCGGGAGGGACGACGTGACCGTGCTCGCCTTCCTCCGCTTCGTGCTCCGGCCGGAGGCGGACGCCGAGGCGTTCGAGCGCGACCTCCTGGCGGTCCGCGACCTCGCCGCCCGCCAGCCCGGGTTCCGGTGGAGCGAGCTCGGTCGCGACCCCTCCGACCGGCGCCGGTACGTGGTCGTCTCGGCGTGGGACGAGGTGGAGCAGGTCCGGGCCTTCGAGCACGTCCCCGAGCACGAGGAGGTCATGGCCCGCTGGGAGCCCCACTACGCGGAGCCCCTCGTGCACCGGCGCTTCGTCCCCTGGGTCCGCCCGCCGGCGCCGTGAGGATCGCCGAGGTCGCTCCCCCCTGGTTGGCCGTGCCGCCCAGGGGCTACGGCGGGATCGAATGGGTGGTGGCGCTGCTCGCCGACGGCCTGGCCGACCGCGGGCACGACGTGACCCTGTACGCCACCGGGGACTCGGTCACCCGGGCCCGGCTGGCCTACGCGTTCGCCCGGGCTCCGGGTCCCCGGTTCATCAACGACCCCTGGCACGATACGCTCCACACGCTGGTGGCGTTCCGGGACCCGGACCGATTCGACGTGCTCCACGTGCACGCGCCCTGGTCCGCCCTGGTGGCGGGCGTGCTGAGCGGGGTGCCCACGGTGCACACGCTCCACGGACCGTTCACCCCGGAGATGCGCCGCCTCTACCGGGAGGTGGCCGACCGGGTCTGGTTCGTGGCCATCAGCGAGGCCCAGCGCCGTCGGATGCCGGAGCTCCGGTACGGGGGGGTCGTCTACAACGGGATCGACCTCGACCGCTACCCGTTCCGGGAGGAGAAGGAGGACTTCCTCCTCTTCCTCGGCCGGGCGGCGCCCGAGAAGGGGCTCCGCCGGGCGGTGCTGGCGGCCCGGGAGGCCGGCGCCCGCCTGGTGTGCGCCCTGAAGATCGCCCACCCCACCGAGGAGGAGGAGTGGGAGCGGAACGTGAGGCCGCTCCTCACCGACGACGTGGAGGTCCTGGGGGAGATCACCCACGAGGAGAAGGCCGACCTGTTGGGGAGGGCGCGGGCCGTCCTGTTCCCGATCGACTGGGAGGAGCCGTTCGGGCTGGTGATGACGGAGGCGATGGCCTGCGGGACCCCGGTGATCGCCACGCCCCGGGGGTCGGTCCCCGAGGTGATCGCGGACGGGGAGACCGGCTTCATCGTCCCGGTGGAGCGCTACGCGGAGGAGGCCGCCCGGGTCCTGGCTCGGGTGGACCGGATCGACCCGCGGGCCTGCCGGGCCCGGGTGGAACGACTGTTCTCCAAGGAGGCCATGGTGGCGGGCTACGAGGCGGTCTTCGAGCGGGCGGCGGCCTCGCGCTGACCGGCCGTCCGGAGGGAACCCCCGCCCCGGTTCCCGCGTCTCATGCCCGGGAAAGGACTACGCTCGCACCACCCCGGGATGGAAGGAGCTGCACGATGATCCAGCGGGCCGGCCGTCTCCTCGCCCCCGTCCTCGCCTCGCTGCTCGCGGCCGGCGCGCTTCCCCCGCCCGCCTCGGGCGCCGAGCCCCCGTCGCTCCGCCTGTACGCCGCCAAGCACGAGATCCGGCTGGAGCGGTGGAGCCGGCGGGAGTTCCCCCTGGACCTCGGCGTCTGGGTGACGCCCACCGGGGGGTCCTTCGAGCTCCGGGTGTCGCGGCCCAACTACGGGACGCCGGTGGGGATCGTCCAGACCGATGCCGGGACCGGCGAGGTCCTCCGGGAGCTCCCCGCCGACGTGCTGGACGGCTGGTACGGGCTCCAGGACTTCCTCCACGTGAAGGTCCGCGACGCGGCGGGCGCGGTGGTCCTGCACCGACGGATGACGTTCTGCCCAAACGGGTTCGAGCGCAGCCGGGTGGACGACAGCGGCCCGATGCAGCCCACCTACCCCGGCTGGTGCAGCGGCAACCCCTTCACCCTGGGGACGGTGTGGGGGATCGACGCCGGCTGGGGCGTGGATCCCCTCGCGTACACGTGGGTTCGCAGCGCGGTGCCGGACGGACGGTACCGGGTCCGGGTGTGGATCGACCCCCGGTACGTGGACCTCCTGGGGATCGATCCGCTGGACGCGAAGGTCCGGCTGACGGCCGACCTGGTCACGGTGAGCCGCCCGATCCGTCGGGACCGGACCGAGGCGGATGCCCAGACCCGGCTCACCCGGGCCCCCACGGACACCGATCCCGCGGCCGACACGATCCCCGACCTCGTGGCGCTGCCCGCGTGGGGGATCAGCGTGTACTCCCGGCGGGGGCGCGACTACCTGGCGTTCGGGTCGACCGAGTGGAACGCGGGGCCGAGCCCGCTGATCGTGGAGGGCTTCCGGCGGCAGGACGAGGATGTGATGGACGCCTACCAGTACTTCACCCGCGGGGGGGAGGTCCTGGGCAAGGCCCCGGTGGGCACGCTCGAGTACCACGCGGGAGGGGGGCACGACCACTGGCACTTCCGCCAGTTCACCGAGTACTCGCTGCTCTCCGGCGACCGGGAGGAGGTGCAGGTCTCCGGCAAGCAGTCGTGGTGCCTGGCTCCCACGGACGCGATCGACCTCACGGCGCCGAACGCCGAGTGGAACGTGGACCAGGGGCTGTGGACGGCCTGTGGGGGGCCGAGCGCGATCTGGGTGCGGGAGGTCCTCCAGGTGGGGTGGGGGGACACCTACTTCCAGAGCGTGCGGGGGCAGGCCTTCGACATCACGGGGATCCCGAACGGTCGGTACTTCATCCGGGTCGAGGTGAACCCCCTGGGGACCCTGTACGAGACCACCGACCGGAACAACGTGGCCCTCCGGCGGATCCGCATCAAGGGGCAGCCGGGGGACCGTCGCGTGGTCGTCCCGCCCTGGCGGGGCATCGACACCGAGGGTGGGGGCTTCGGCTACTGACCGGCCCCCCGCCCCTCGGGCACGGACCTAGGCCCGGGGCGGTCGGGGGCCGAGCTCCAGGATCGTGGCCTCCGGCCGACAGAGGAAGCGGAACGGGGCGAACTTGCTCGTGCCGAGGCCGGGGGAGACGTGGACGATCGTGGGGCCCACCCGGAACAGCCCCGAGGCCAGGCGGCGGGGCAGGTGCGAGTTCGTCACCAGTGCGCCGACGAGGGGGAGGCGGACCTGCCCGCCGTGCGTGTGGCCCGCGACCACGAGGTCGTAGCCGAGGGCGGCGAGCTCGGGGACGACGTCCGGCGAGTGCGTGACCGCCAGGCCGAACCGCTCGGGGGCCCCTCGGGGGGCCACCCGGAGGTCGTGTCGGGCGATGTGCGCGTCGTCCAGCCCCAGGACCTCCAGGGGGAGGCCGTCCAGGTCCACCTCCTCCCGCACGTTCCGGAGGTGACGCCATCCGTCCGCCGCCAGCTGGGCCACCAGATCGCCAGCCCGACCCGGAGGGGGACGGCGGCGACGACGCCTGCCCCGGAAGTACGCCAGGTAGTTGAGGGGCCGGGGGGCGAAGTGATCGTTCGAACCCAGCACGAAGAACGAGGCCAGCCGGCCGCGCACGGGGCGGAGCGCGGCCGCCGTGTCCTCCACCGCCACCGGCTCGCCGACCAGGTCACCGGTGACGACCGTGACGTCGGGCCGGGGGAGCCGGGACAGGAACGCCGCCGTCCGCCGGTCCCCCCGCACGAGGTGCAGGTCCGACAGGTGCAGGAGGACCAGGGGCCGGGGGGCGTCCGCCGGTAGGATGTCCAGGCGTCGGCGGACCAGGCGGTACCAGCGGCGCTCGATGAGGACGCCGTAGAGGACGCAGGCGACGCCTGCGCCGAGCAGCGCGAGCGGGACGCGGAGCCACACGGGGAGGCCAGTCTACGGATGCCCGAGCCGGGGGGGAGCCTGAAGGAGCGGCTGGCCGAGGAGCTCAAGGAGGCGATGCGGGCCCGGGACGAGGTCCGCCTGTCCGCCCTCCGGCTCCTGGCGACCGCGGTCCGCAACCGGGAGGTGGAGCTCCGCCGCGAGCTGTCCGACCTGGAGGTGGGCGAGGTCGCGCTCCGGGAGGCGAAGCGGCGGACCGAGGCCATCGAGGCCTACGAGCGGGCCGGCCGGGCCGACCTGGCGGCCCGGGAGCGGGGCCAGGCCGACGCCCTCCGGCCGTACCTGCCGGCCATGCTCTCCGATGCCGAGGTCGACCGCCTGATCGACGACGCCCTGGCCGCCACCGGCGCCTCCGGGCCCGGGGACCTGGGGAAGGTCATGGGGTTCGTGATGGGACGGGCCCGGGGCAAGGTGGACGGGGCCGAGGTCCAGCGGCGGGTCCGGGCCCGCCTGGGCG
>DATLZP010000098.1:0-2373 GCA_035573935.1 Actinomycetota bacterium | reverse complement strand
TCCACCAGGGCCGCCACCGGGCCCGTCCCCGCCCTCGCCAGGCGGCTGCGGGTGAGGGCCTCGCCCGCCTCGAGCGGCGCGAGCAGCGCCCGCCCCGCCACCTCCCGGGGATCGGCCACCGCCCCCGGCGGGGCGAAGCGGGCCGGGATGCGCTCGACGCGGAGCATGGCCGGCTCGAGCACCGCGCCCCGGGCCAGGTCCCGGACGGCCACGGCCACCGCCGTGGTGGGACCGGCCGCGGCCCGCTCCAGCCGCTCCTCGTAGCCCCGGACGACCAGGCCAGCGGCGAGCCCCGAGGCCACCGCCAGGAGCCCGAGGGCCTTCGACGTGTTCGACCACCGACGACGGAGCACGGCGTCCACACCTCCGGGGGAGCGGTGGGAGGCTAGCGCGGACGCGCCGACCCCGCCGTGATCGCCGTCACGCCCCCCGGTCGGGGGCGGTGGGCGGCGCGAGCGGCAGCACCCGGATCCGGAAGTCCTCGAGCGCGTCGCGGCCGACGATCTGGCGCACCGACTCCCGGATCCGGTCCCCGAGCTGCTCCGGCTCCTCCTCGGTCCGGAAGCGCAGCTCCACCGTGACGAGCACGGGACCACCCACGTGGCGATCCTTCCCTCCGCCCACCCGGCCCATGCCGGCTCACACCTCGAACCGCGCGCCGCGGAGCGCCGTGGCGCAGGGGCAGTCCCGTTCCTCCGGGAGGGCCGGGATCACGGCGAACAGGAGGGCCCGGAGCCGCTCGTTGTTCTCGTTGAACACCCGGATCACCTCCTCGTGGGTCACCGGCGGCACGCCCTCCACGCCGACGTCGTAGTCCGTGATCAGCGAGACGTTCGCGTAGCAGAGCTCGAGCTCGCGGGCCAGGACCGCCTCGGGGTACTGGGTCATGTTGATGACCTCCCACCCCGCGGCGGTGAACCAGGCCGACTCGGCCCGGGTCGAGAAGCGGGGCCCCTCGATCACCACCACGGTCCCCCGGTCGTGGATCCGGATCCCGAGGTCCCGGCCCGCCCGGAGGAGGTGCTCCCGGATCGTGGGGCAGTACGGATCGGCGAAGGAGATGTGGGTGGTCTCCGGCCCGTCGTAGAAGGTGTGGGGGCGGGAGCGCGTGCGGTCCACGAGCTGGTCGCAGACGACGAAGTCCCCGGGCCGGACGTGGGGCTGGAGCGATCCGGAGGCCGTCGGCCCCAGGACCCGGCGGACCCCGAGCTCCTTCATGGCCCAGAGGTTCGCCCGGTACGGGACCCGGTGCGGGGGGTGCTCGTGCTTCGCGCCGTGACGGGGGAGGAACGCCACCCGGCGTCCGCCCACCTCGCCGATCGCCACCGGGGCGGACGGCTTGCCGTAGGGGGTGTCGAGGTCCACCTCCTCCACGTCCGGCAGGAACGAGTAGAAGCCCGATCCCCCGAAGACCCCGATCTCCGCGGTGCTCAGGTCGACGTCTCCTTCCGCGACCCCGCCGCCGTCGTCCCGGCGCCGCCCGATCCGTCGCCCGAGGGGGCGGACCCGTCGGCGGCGGGGGACCCCCCGTCGCCCTTCGCCTTGGCCCCCGGATCGGCGGGCGTCTTCCGGCTGTCGGTGGCGTAGAAGCCGGGGCCCTTGAACACGATGCCGGCGGGGTGGAAGACCTTCCGGAGGGCGCCGCCGCAGACCGTGCACGTGGTGAGCGGAGGCTCGGCGATCCCCTGCACCGCCTCCACGTGGTTCCCGCAGTCCCGGCAGACGTACTCGTACGTGGGCATGGCCGAACGAAGTATACGGAGGGGCCCTGGGGGGAAGGACCCCGGTGGCGGGCCCGGGTCTTCGGCCGGAGCGGCCCGGGACGGGACCGGATACCATGCGGTGGTCGCCCCCCAGGGGGGCGTCTTCCGGGGTTCGAGGAGGGTCACCGATGGGAGAGATGGGCCGGAAGATCGTGAAGCTCGACGTGGACGTACTGCTCGGCGACCTGACCCGAGCGTTCGCCAACGAGTGGATGGCGCACTTCTACTACTCGGTGGGATCGCACCTGATCTCCGGGATCAACGGCGAGGACCTGGCGGGACGGATGCGGACCGGCGCCGGGGAGGAGCTCGGCCACGCCGACATGATCGCCAGGCGGATCGCGGAGCTGGGCGGGGAGCCGCCGGCCGACCTGGCCGAGATCGCGCGGACGGCCACGGTGCCGGCGCTCCGGGTCCCCGAGCAGCGCTCGGACTGGCAGGGGTGGCTCCGGGCGCTCCTCGACGTCGAGCGGCACGTGATCGGGGAGTACGTGGACCTCGTGGAGAAGACCCGCCACACGGACCCCGTGACCCACGAGCTCGCCGAGCAGCTCCTCGCGGCGGAGGTGGCCGAGGAGGAGGAGCTCGAGAACCTCCTGGGCGACTGAGG
>DATLZP010000097.1:0-4609 GCA_035573935.1 Actinomycetota bacterium | reverse complement strand
CGGGTAGGCGAAGGGCAGCCGGTACACCTCCGGGGCGAACGGCCCGAAGCCCTGCTTGTAGGGCATCACCTTCGCCGTGAGCGACATCGCGAGGAGGGTCCGGCCGTGGAACGCGTGGTCGAACGTGACGACCGCCGGCCGGTCGGTGGCGTGCCGGGCGATCTTCACGGCGTTCTCCACGGCCTCCGCGCCGGAGTTCGCGAACATCGTCCGCTTCTCGAAGTCCCCCGGCGTGAGCGCGTTCAGCCGCTCCGCGAGCTCGACGTATGGCTCGTTCAGCGTGACGTGGATGCAGGTGTGGGTCTCGAGCTCGAGCTGTCGCTGCGCGGCGGCCACGACCTCGGGGGCGCTGTGCCCCACGTTCAACACGGAGATCCCGGTGGCCAGGTCGATCAGGCGGTTCCCGTCGACGTCCTCGACGATCGCCCCCCAGGCCCGGGCCGTCACGATGGGGTGGATGTTGGCCACCCCCGGCGGGATCGCCCGGCGGCGCCGCTCGAACCACTCACGGGACCGGGGCCCCGGGATCTCCGTGACGACCTTGCGTTCCTGGGGGATGTCCATCGTCACGCCTCCTGGCCTGGGTCGACCCACCCAGTGTTCCCCTTCCCGTCTCGCTCCGTCAGGCGGTCGGAGGACCAACGGGCCGACCGGGGTTTGTACGCTCCGTCCACCGCTCGGCCGGCGGTTCCCTCACCGGGGCCGCGGGTTTGTACGGGATGTACCATGCCCGGCGTGCCGGTCACCGTGAAGGACATCCTGGCGGTCCCCGGGCTCGCCCTGCGCCTGGTGGCCGGGGAGCGGGGCACGGAGCGCCGGCTCCGGTGGGTCCACGTCTCGGAGCTCGAGGACCCCACCCCCTGGCTCCGAGGGGGTGAGCTCCTGCTCACGACGGGGATGGGGGTGGGCGCCACGCCAGCCAAGCAGCGGGCCTACGTCCGCCGGCTGGTCGAGGCCGACCTGGCGGGCCTGGGCTTCGGGACGGGGTTCTCCCACGACCGGGTGCCCCGGGCCCTGGCCCAGATGGCCGAGGAGTGCGACTTCCCGGTGTTCGAGGTTCCCTACCCCGTCCCGTTCATCGCGATCACGGAGGCCGTGTTCACCCGGCTGCTGGCCGAGCAGTACGACGTCCTCCAGCGGGCCATCGAGGCCGAGCACGCCCTCACGCGGGCCGTCCTCGAGGGTCGGGGCGTGGAGGGCATCGCCGCCTCGCTGGCCGGCGTGCTGGGCGGCTGGGCCCTCCTCCTCGACCTGCACGGGATCCCTCTCGCCGCCACCTCGCGGGCCGCCCGCCTCCGGGCCGGCCGGGTGTGGGAGGAGGTCCGGGCCTCCCGGCCCGAGGGGGGGAACGGCTTCAGCCTGACCCTCGTGGATCGCGGACACCACGTCTGGGTGCAGCCGGTGGGCGCCAGGGGTCGCGTCGAGGCCTTCCTGGCCGTGGGCAAGCCGGAGGCTCCCTCCCAGTTCGACCGGATCGTGGCCGGCCACGCCCTCTCGCTCTTCGCCATCGAGCTCGACAAGGCCCGGGCGGTGGAGGAGGCGGCGCGTCGGCTCCAGGGCGACTTCTTCGACGAGCTGGCCCGGGGGACGGTGCCCCCGTCGGAGGTGGGACGGGGACTCGCCCGGTTCGGGTTCCAGCGGGACGCCAGGGTGGTCGTGCTGGCCGTGGAGGGCGCGCCCCCGGAGGAGCTCGCCCACGCCGTCTCGGACCTCTGCTCCCGGGAGGGGGGCGGGTTCCTCGTGTCCGCCCACGCCGAGGGCGCGTACGTGCTCCGGCCGGCCGAGCCGGCCCCGGACCTCGAGCACCTCAGCCGGGCGCTGGGGGCGAAGCTCGGAGCGGCGGTGCGCGTCGGTGCGGGGAGCCCGGGGCATCCCTCGGAGATCGGTCGGGGGCTCCGGGAGGCCCGGTACGCCCTCCAGGTCTGCCGGCTGGAGGGATGGTCGCAGGCCGGCTTCGAGCAGCTCGGGACGTACCGCCTCCTGCTGTCGCTCGCCGATCCCGACGCCCTGCGGGCGTTCGCCGACGCGATGCTCTCCCCGCTCGACACGTACGACCGCGAGCACGGCGGGGAACTCGTGCCGTCGCTCGCGGCGTTCCTGGACCACAACGCCCGGTGGGAGTCGGCCGCGGCCGCCCTCTACGTCCACCGCCACACGCTGCGGTACCGGATCCGGAAGATCGAGGAGCTGACCGGCCGGGACCTCTCCTCGTCGTTCGACCGGATGGAGTTCTGGCTGGCGCTGCGGGCCCGCGAGCTCCTCGCCGCCGACCAGGCCAACCACTGACGCGGGCCGGGGCAGGGCCCCCCGCCGCCTCTCCAGGCCCGTCATCCCCCCCTCCGCCTCGCCCGCCCCTCGGGGCCTCCCCGTTCGGCGCGCCTCACGCACCGCGGCCGGGGCGGCTGGGCACGGCCTCGGGCGCGCCCACGATGTGGGTGACGGGGAGGCCGAACTGGGCCTCGACCCGGTGGGGAAGGTCGAGGCGGAGCCACCGGGACAGCCCCGGGGGGAGCGTGGAGAGGATGATCCCGTCGAAGGCCTCCCCCCGGAGGAGCACGTCGTTGATGGCCTCGATGGGGCGAGGATCGCCCACCTCGCCGTCCACCTCCGCCCCCAGGCCCCGCAGGCGCTCCAGCGCGGCCCGGAGCCGCTCCCGGGCCACGGCGTGCGCCTCCCCCTCGGTCCACATCGCCATGTCGCGGGGCGGCGTGGCCGGGACGAGGACGTGGAGGGAGCAGGGCCCCTGGGCCAGGAGCCGGCGGACGTGCCGGACGAGGTGCTCCCCGCCGAGGGTCTGGTTCGCCACCACGAGGTAGCGGGGCACGGCGGTCACCTCCGTCTGCATCGTAGGACCGGACGAGGCCGGGCGCGAGGCCCCGACCCCCGGCTCCTCCCGGCGGGTGGGGGCCGGCCGGGCGCGAGGCCCGACCCCCGGGCCGGGGGGGCGCGATCCGCGCTTGGCCCTTCCGTACAGGCCACCGACCGCGGCGGGCCGGAACGTCGAGTAGCCCGGCTCGCGCGGGTCGCGGCATACTGGGGGAGAACCTCGGCGCCGACGGGGTGCACCCCGTGCGGGGGCCCGCGGGTCCGTCCGACCAGGAGGTGAGGCGGCATGGCGACGGCGGTGAAGTCGTTCCGGATGTTCGTCGATGGGGCGTTCACGGACGCGGCGGATGGCGGGACCAGGGACATCGTGAGCCCCGCCACCGGCGAGGTGATCGCCAGGGTGCCGGAGGGGACCGCAGCCGACGTGGATCGGGCGGTGGCGGCCGCCACGCGCGCCTTCGAGGAGGTGTGGTCCGACGCCACGCCCGGGGAGCGGTCCCGGGCCCTCCTCAGGATGGCGGAGCTCGTCGAGGCGCACGGCGAGGAGCTGGGGAGGCTCGAGGCAGAGAACGTGGGGAAGGTCTACTCCCTCACGATGTCCGAGGAGATCCCGGTGATCGCCGACCAGTTCCGGTTCTTCGCCGCGGGGGCCCGGATCATGGGTGGCCTGGCCACCGGCGAGTACATGAAGGGCTACACGAGCATGCTCCGCCGGGAGCCGATCGGCGTGGCCGGCCTGATCGCCCCGTGGAACTACCCGCTGTACATGGCGGCCTGGAAGATGGGCCCGGCGATCGCCGCCGGGAACACGGTCGTCGTCAAGCCCGCCGAGAACACGCCCCTCACGCTCCTGCGGTTCGCGGAGCTCGTGGCGGAGGCGGAGATCTTCCCGCCGGGTGTGTTCAACGTCGTGACCGGCGATGGGGTGCCGGTGGGGGAGGCCATCGTGAAGCACCCCGGCATCGGGATCGTGTCGCTCACCGGCGAGACCTCCACCGGCAAGCTCGTGGCGAAGAACGCCGCCGACACGCTGAAGCGCGTCCACCTGGAGCTCGGGGGCAAGGCACCGGTCATCGTCTTCGACGACGCGGATATCGAGACGGCGGCGGAGTGGATCCAGATCGCCGGCTACTTCAACTCCGGGCAGGACTGCACCGCGGCCTGCCGCGTCCTGGCCGGTCCCCGCGTCTACGACAACCTGGTCTCCTCCGTCGTGGACAAGGTGAACGCGATGAAGATCGGCGACATCTGGGACGAGGAGTCGGCGATGGGCTCGGTGGTCTCCACGGCCCAGCTGGAGCGGATCAAGGGGTTCGTGGAGCGGGCCCGGGAGCGGGGGGCGGAGGTCGTCACCGGCGGGGAGCCGCTCGACCGCCCCGGCGCCTGGTACGCCCCGACCGTGATCACCGGCGTGAAGCAGGACGACGAGATCGTCCAGCAGGAGGTGTTCGGCCCGGTGGTCACGGTCCAGCGCTTCGACGAGGAGGAGCAGGCCCTGGCCTGGGCGAACGGCGTGGAGTACGGCCTCGCCGCGTCGGTGTGGACCAGGGACGTGGGGCGGGCCCTGCGGATGTCGCGGAAGCTGCAGTTCGGCACGGTCTGGATCAACACGCACATCCCGCTCACGCCGGAGATGCCCCACGGGGGCTACAAGCACTCCGGCTACGGGAAGGACATGAGCATCTACTCGATCGAGGAGTACACGAACCTCAAGCACGTGATGGCCTCGCTCGACTGACGAGCGGGCGGAGGCGCGGCGGTCCGGGCCCGGGGGAAGCGGGCC
>DATLZP010000096.1:0-2340 GCA_035573935.1 Actinomycetota bacterium | reverse complement strand
CGTCCTGAACCGGAACGTGGACCGGGCGCGGGTCCTCGCGGAGCGGGCGGACGCGGAGCCCGGGGACCTGGCCCGCCTGCCCGCCATGCTGGCCCGGGCCGAGCTGGTCGTCTCGGCCACCGGGGCCACCGGGACCGTGATCGATGCGGAGACGGCGGCCGACGCCCGCCGGGGGACGCGGGCCCGCCTGTTCGTGCTGGATCTCGCCGTCCCCCGGGACGTCGACCCGGCGGTGGGGGGGCTGGCCGGCGTCCGCCTGGTGGACATCGACGGGCTCCGGGAGCGGGTGGCCGCCCGGGCCGGGGACGTGGCCGCCGAGGTGGAGCGGGCCCGGGCGATCGTGGCCCAGGAGGCCCGCCGGCTGACGCTCCGGCGCCGGACGGAGCGCCTGGCCCCCCTGATCGCGGCCCTCCGTGAGCGGGGCGAGCGCGTGATGGCCCGGGAGCTCGAGCGCCACCGGGCCCGGTTGGCCGACCTCACGCCGGACGAGCGGGAGGCGGTGGAGGCCCTGGCCCGGGGGATCGTGGCCAAGCTCCTCCACGACCCGATCGTCCGGCTGAAGGAGCTCTCCGGCCCCGGGACCGACCAGGCCCACGCCCGGCTCCTGGCCGAGCTCTTCGGCCTCGAGCCCCCTCGGTGACCCCTCCGGAGGGAGGACCCGGGGCGGGGGACGGCGAGGCCCGGTGAGGCTCCGGATCGGCACCCGTCGGTCCCGCCTGGCCCTGGCCCAGGCGGAGGAGGTCGCGGCGCGGCTCCGAGATGCGGGCGTCGAGGCGGAGCTCGTCCCGATGCTCACCTCCGGGGACCGGGGCGCCGACCCCTCGCGGTCCCGGGCCGGCCTGAAGGGGCTCTTCGTCGCGGAGATCGTCCGCGCGCTCCTGGACGGCCGCGTGGACCTCGCCGTGCACTCGGCGAAGGACCTGCCGAGCGATGACCCTGGGGGCGTGGTCGTGGCGGCCGTCCCTCCGCGGGCGCCGGCGTTCGACGTCCTCGTCACGAGGGACGGCGAACTCCCCGAGGGCGGGGCGATCGGCACGACCAGCCTCCGTCGCCGAGCGCTCCTCCGGGCGACGACCCCCTACCGGGAGCCCCGGGCCCGGTTCGTGGACCTCCGGGGGAACGTGGACACCCGCCTGCGGAGACTGGCCGCCGGAGAGGTGGACGGGCTGGTGCTGGCGGCGGCGGGCCTGATCCGCCTGGGCCTCTGGCCGGGCGGGCCGACCAGCTCGCACGTCCGTCTGGAGACGGAAGGGCGGCCCCACGCGCGGCAGGTCCCCATCGTGCCGGCGCCGGGCCAGGGGTGCCTCGCCGTCCAGGCCCGGGCCGACGATGCGCGGGCCCGGGAGGCGGCCGCCGCCCTGGACGACCCGGGGAGCCGTACCGCCCTGGACGCCGAGCGCGCCGTGATGCGGGCCCTGGGCGGCGGGTGCGCCCTCCCGCTCGGCGCGCACGCTCACCCTGAGCTCGACGACCAGCTGTTCCTGGTCGCGGTCGTGGCCACGCCCGAGGGCGACCGGACGGCCGCCGCGGATTCGCGGGGCCAGAGCCCGGGAGCCGTCGCGGCCGAGGTCGTCGCCGCCCTCCGGGCCCGGGGCGCCGACGAGATCCTGGCCCGGGCCCGGGGGGAGGGCTGACGGTGGCCCCCCGGAGGCCCCTCGCGGGGAGGGTCGTCCTGGTCACGCGGGCCGCCGACCAGGCGGGGGAGCTGGTCCGCCTCCTGGAACGCCGGGGCGCGACGGTGGTCGTGGCTCCCGCCATCCAGGTCGTGCCGGTGCGGTCCGCGAGGCTCGACCGGGCCCTGCGGGCGCTGGTCGAGGGACGGTACGCGTGGCTCGTCCTGACCAGCCGGAACGGGGTGGAGGCGGTGGCCTCCCGGTTGACGGCCCTCGGATGGCGGCCCGCCGACGTGCCGGCCCGGATCGCGGCCGTGGGCGAGGGGACGGCCGAGGCCCTCCGGGAGCTCGGGGCCCGGCCCGCGCTCGTCCCCCGGACCTACACCACCGAGGCGCTCGCCCGCGCGTTCCCCCGGGGGGAGGGACGGGTCCTGCTGGCCCGGGCCGACGTCGCCCCGCCGGGGCTGGAGGAGGCGATCGCGGCGAAGGGTTGGGTGCCGGTCCGGATCGACGCGTACGGCACGCGGTTCCCGCGGACGTTACCGGCCGAGGCTCGGGCAGCCCTCCGCGCGGGGCGGGTGGACGCGGTGACGTTCGCCAGCGCCTCCGCGGTCCGGGGCTTCGTCCGCGCCGTCGGCCCGGTGCGGGGGAACCCGAGGGTCGTCTGCATCGGCCCGGTGACGGCCCGGGCGGCCCGCGAGGCGGGGTTCACGGTCCACGCCGTGGC
>DATLZP010000095.1:0-4743 GCA_035573935.1 Actinomycetota bacterium | reverse complement strand
CCCGGTCCGGGCCCGGCGGCAGCACCGAGACCCCCGGCACCCGCTCCAGCCGGAGCAGGGCCTCCGCCTGGAGCGGGCCCACCTCCTCCTCCCCCAGCACCAGCACGAGCGGCCGGCCCTCCTTCATCGTGACGTCGGCGGCCCGGTGGACCAGGTTCGTGGCCAGGCCCAGCCCGATCGAGACCAGCGAGGTGGTGCTGCAGGGCGCGACCACCATCCCGGCGGTGAGGAACGAGCCGCTGGAGATCCGGGCGGCCTGGTTGCGCTCCGCGTAGACCCGGTCGGCCAGGGCCCGGACCTCGGCCGCGGTCCGGCCCGTCTCCCGTTCCAGCCGCCGGGCCGCGCACCCGCACATCACGAGGTGGGTCTCGACGGGGAGCGCCGCCAGGGCCTCCAGGATCCGGACCGCCAGCCCGGTCCCGGGCCCGTCGGTCACCCCCACGACCACCCGCCGCCCCTGCCTTGACTTCCCAGCCATCTCAACGTCAAGATACCTCAGGCATCGGCCCGAAGGGGGGTGGCCCGTGACGAGGCTGGTCCGTCTGGTGGCTCTGGCCGCGGTGCTCGCGCTGGTGGGCGCCGCCTGCGACACCGGTGGGGGCACCACCGGGGACGGGGGGGGCGGAGGGCCCACCGAGATCACGATCGCGATCGGCTCCGAGCCCACGACGCTCGACCCGCAGCTCCGCGACGACGGCGGCGAGCGGGCGGTGAACGACAACATCTACGAGACCCTCATGGTCCGGACCCCGGACGGCGAGCTGCAGCCCGGCCTCGCCGCCGACTTCCCGGAGCAGGTGGACGAGACGACCTGGCGGTTCACGCTCCGGGAGGGCATCACGTTCCACGACGGGGAGCCGTTCAACGCCGACGCGGTGGTCCACAGCGTGGAGCGGATCATCGACCCGGCCTTCGAGTCGGAGCAGACCGGCTCGTTCTTCGGGACGATCACCGGCGCGGAGGCCGTGGACGACCTCACCGTGGACATCACCACGAACGGCCCGGACCCCGTGCTCCCCTCCCGGATGTACTGGATGAAGATGGTCCCGCCCCAGGCCTCCCAGGAGGCCGACTTCGCCGAGAACCCGGTGGGGACCGGCCCGTACCGCTTCGTGGAGTGGGTCCGGGGCGATCACGTCACGCTGGAGGCGAACCCGGACTACTGGGACGGCCCCCCGGCGATCGACCGCGTGACGTTCCGGTTCGTGGCCGAGCCCGGGACGCGGCTGGCCGGGCTCCTCTCCGGGGAGCTGGACCTGATCACGAACCTCCTGCCGGAGGACGTGGAGACGGTGGAGGGGGCCGGGAAGCAGGCGGTGGCCGTGCAGGGCCTGGAGCATCCCGTCATCATCCTGAACACGGAGGAGGGCGTGACGGCGGACCCGCGGGTCCGGGAGGCCCTGAACCTGGCGGTGGACAAGGACGCGCTGGCCAACGACCTGTACGGGGGGAACGCCACGGTGGACCCCTGCCAGATCCTCTCGCCGTCCTGGACCGGGTTCAACGAGGACCTCCAGCCCTACCCGTACGACCCGGACCGGGCCCGGGCCCTGCTCCAGGAGGCGAACGCCGAGGGAGCCACGGTGGAGCTGATCGGGACCCGGGGCCGCTGGCTCAAGGACGGAGAGCTCCTGGAGGCGGTGGCCGGCTACTGGAACGAGGTCGGGATCAACACCAGGCTCCGGATCTTCGAGTTCGACGAGTACCTGAACCGGCTGTTCGGGGAGGTGCGGCCGGACGCCGTCTTCGTCGTGAGCTCGAACGAGCTCCTGGACGCGAGCCGGAACCTCGGCGCCTACTACCACATGGACGGGATCGGGGCCTCCAACGAGGACCGACGCCTGGCGGGGATCCTGGACCAGGCGCTCACCGAGACGGACCCCGAGCAGCGCGAAGCCCTGTACGCCGAGGCCACCCAGATCGCCTGCGACGGCGCCTACTTCGTGTTCCTGCTGAACATCAACGACACGTACGGGATGAGCGAGCGCCTCTCGTGGCAGCCGCGGGTGGACGCCAAGCTGCTGGTGAAGGAGATGTCGGTCACGGCGTAGGGGCCGGGCAGGCCGGGGGTCGGGCATGGGCCGCTTCGCGGTCAGGAGGATCGCCCAGGGGCTGATCGTCATCTTCGGGGTGACGGTGGTGGTGTTCGTCGTCACCCGGCTGGTGGGCGACCCGGTGGACGTCCTCCTCCCGCTCGAGGCCACCGAGCAGCAACGGCGGGAGTTCGAGCATCGCCTGGGCTTCGATCGGCCCATCCCGGTCCAGTTCGTCGACTACGTCGAGGATCTGACCCGCTTCGATTTCGGCGAGTCGTTCTGGCAGCACCGGCCCGTGATGGAGATCGTCCTGGAGCACCTGCCGCGGACGTTCACGCTCGTGATCCCGGCGATGCTCCTCATGGTGGTCCTCGCGGTGCCGCTCGGGGTGCTCGCCGCCCTGCGGCCGGGCGGCCTCCTGGACCGGGTCACGGTCGTGCTCAGCCTGATCGGCCTGTCGATCCCCCAGTTCTGGCTGGCGCTGCTGTTCATCCTGGTGCTCGCGGTGGAGCTGCGGATCCTGCCGCCGCTGGGCGGCGGCTCCGCCGCGCACATGGTCATGCCGGTCCTCTCGCTCGCCCTGCCGGCCGTGGGGCGGCTGGCGATGATCGTGCGGTCCTCGATGATCGACGAGCTGAACCAGCAGTACGTGAAGATGGCGCTGGCCAAGGGCATGCCGTACGCCCGCGTGGTGGGCGTGCACGCCCTGCGGAACGCATCGATCCCGGCCCTCACGCTCTCGGGGTGGGAGTTCATCCGGGCCCTGGCCGGGTACTCGGTGATCGTGGAGTACGTGTTCCAGTGGCCGGGGGTCGGGTTCCTGGCGATGCAGTCGATCGAGCGCCAGGACCTGTTCCTGCTCCAGGGGATCGTGTTCGTGGTGGCGGTGATGGTGGTGATCGTGAACATCATCGTGGACATCCTGTACAAGGCGGTGGACCCCAGGGTGAAGCTGGCCTGATGCGGACGCAGGAACAGGTCCGGGCCCGGCGGCGGCGGGAGCTCCTGCGGGGGCGGCCCTACGAGGTCCTCCGCTCCCTGCGCAGCGCGCTGTACGAGCTCTGGGGCGACAAGGTGGGGCTCTTCGGGCTCCTGGTCGTCCTGGGGCTCGTGTTCGTGGCCATCTTCGCGCCGCTCCTCGCCCCCCACGACCCGGCGGTCGGACGCCTCCAGGACCGGCTCACCCCGCCGTTCTGGTCCGCGGAGGGCAGCACGCGGTTCCTGCTGGGGACCGACGAGCAGGGCCGGGACATCCTCTCCCGGATCATCTTCGGGACCAGGGTCACGATCCTGGTGGGGGGCTCGGTGGTCCTGCTGGCCGGGACGTTCGGGACGCTGATGGGCCTGATCGCCGGGTACAAGGGCGGGCGGTGGGACTCGATCATCATGCGGGTCGTCGACACCCAGGTGGCCTTCCCCGGGCTCCTGCTGGCCCTGGTGATCCTGGCGGTCATCCAGCCCTCGGTGACGAGCGTCATCGTCGTGCTCGCGATCAACGGCTGGATGGTGTACGCGCGGATGACCCGGGGGGTCGTGCTGTCGGTGAAGGAGACGCCGTACGTGGACGCGGCCGAGATCGTCGGGTGCCGCCCCCGCCGGGTGATCCTCCGCCACATCCTGCCCAACCTGGCCTCGCCGCTCCTCACGCTGGCCGTGCTGGAGTTCGCCCGGATCATCCTGGCCGAGGCCGCGCTGTCGTTCCTGGGCCTGGGGATCCAGCCCCCCCAGGCGTCGTGGGGCCTGATGGTGTCGCAGGGCAAGAACTACCTGTTCAACGCGTGGTGGCTGGTGACGTTCCCCGGCCTGGCCATCGCCCTGACCGTCCTCGGGGTGAACCTGCTGGCCAGCTGGCTCCGGGTGGCGGCCGACCCCCAGGAGCGGGAGAAGCGGTTCGCCGCCGCCACCAGCCAGCGGGCCACCCAGGGGGCGGTGTGAGCGGCCCCCGGACCCGGGTCCCGCCCGGGGGGCGGCTGCTCGAGGTCGAGGACCTCCACGTGACGTTCTTCACGCGCCGCGGCGTGGCCCACGCCGTCCGGGGCGTGTCGTTCACGATCGACGCCGGGGAGACGCTGGGCATCGTCGGCGAGTCCGGCTCGGGCAAGAGCGTCACCTCGCTCGCGCTGATGGGGCTGATCCGCCTGCCGGGGAAGATCACGGGCGGGGACGTCCGCTGGAAGGGCCGCTCGGTCCTGGGACGGGACGGCGAGCGGTACCTGGCGGGGATCCGGGGCAAGGAGATCGCGATGGTCTTCCAGGACCCCATGACCTCGCTCAACCCCCTGTACACGGTGGGGTTCCAGATCCAGGAGGTGCTCCGCCACCACGTGGGCATGGGCAGGGAGGACGCCCGCCGCCGGGCGGTCGAGCTCCTCGAGCTGGTGGGGATCGCGTTCCCGGAGCGGCGGGTGGACCAGTACCCCCACGAGTTCTCCGGGGGGATGCGGCAGCGGATGCTGATCGCGATGGCCCTGGCCTGCGAACCGGAGCTCCTGATCGCCGACGAGCCGACCACGGCGCTCGACGTCACGATCCAGGCCCAGATCCTCGAGCTCCTGGCCGACCTGCAGCGACGCCTGGGGATCGCCGTGCTGCTGATCAGCCACGACCTGGGCGTGGTGGCCCAGGTCTGCCACCGGATCGCCGTGATGTACGCCGGGCACATCGTGGAGACGGGGACCGCGGAGGAGGTCTTCGCCCGGCCGGGGCA
>DATLZP010000094.1:0-3377 GCA_035573935.1 Actinomycetota bacterium | reverse complement strand
GAAGGGGAGGTCCTGCTCCGCGGAGGCGCTCACGGTGACGACCCCCGCGGACTGCGTCCCGCACCCCTCCGCGTCGTAGCTCGTGAGCGTGGCGTCCGGGACGTTCGTCTGCAGGAACTGGACGGCGCGCGTCTGGGCGTTGGCCGCGTCGGGAGCCGCGGCGCAGGACTGGGCGGCGGCCAGGGCGCCGGAGTCCGCCCCCCGGACGAGCGCCCGCCGCCTGGAGAGCAGGCCGCCCACGTCGACGGTGAGGGCCACCATGCCGAACAGGGCCACGAGGAGGATCACGACGATCACGACGACCGCTCCCCGCTCCTCCTGGACGGCGGGCCGGCGCGTCGGGCGGATCACCTCGGGCCCCCCGTACGGCGGGGACCGCCGCGGCTCCCCCGACCGCGGTACACGTGGTTCGAGCGGGTGTGCCCCGAACGCCCAGGCATGCTCGGGAGCATAGGGGACCCCCGGACGGCCCCGCATCCAGCGAACGGATGATTTCCCGTGCCCATGGATTAGGACGGACGGGACCCTCGACGGGGACGCGCCAGCGTGAGCGGCCGCTCCGGCTCCGGGCGAGGGGCGCGCTTGGGGTGGATCGGAGGGGGGCCGATACTACGGGCGTGGGCCCCGGCGACCTCCACCGCGTCCTCCGCGAGCGCCTCCTGGCGGCACGGTGGTCGGACGGCGGGTTCGGCCCCCGGGCCGGCCAGCCCTCCGAGCCGGAGCCCACGGCGCTCGCCGCCATCGCCCTGGACGACGACCCCGCACGGACCTGGCTCGAGGGGCGCCAGTGGGAGGACGGGGGGCTCGGCCTGCGGATCCCGGGGGACCTGAGCGACGCCGCCACCCCCCTGGCCGCCCTCGCCCTCCCCGCCGGCCCGGCCCGGGAGCGGGCGCTCGATCACCTCCTGGCGAACCGGGCGGAGCGGGTCCCGGACACACCCGCGCTTCCCCACGATCCCCACCTGGCCGGCTGGGGGTGGACCCCCGAGACGTTCGGCTGGGTGGAGCCCACGGCCCGCGCCCTGCTCGCCCTCCGCCTGCTCCGGCCCGAGGCGGCGGGCGCGATCGAGGAGGGCGTCGCGCTGCTCGAGGACCGGGAGTGCGTGGGGGGAGGATGGAACTACGGGAACCGGATCGTGCTGGGCGAGGAGCTCCCGGCCTACGCCCAGACCACGGCGGTCGCCCTGCTCGGGCTGCAGGGGCTCGACCTTCCGGCCGTCCGACGGGGCCGGGAGGCCCTGCGGCGGCTGTGGCCCGCCGAGCGGGGCGGCCTCTCGCTGGCCCTGGCGCTGGCGGCGTTCCGCCTGTGGGGCGATCCGGAGGCCGAGCGGGTGGCCGGGGTCCTGGGCGAGCGGTTCCGGGCCACGGGGTTCCTGGGCGACCTGGTGGCCACGGCCTGGGCGGCCATCGCCACCGGGGAGGGCCTGGAGCGGATCAGGGTGGGGGCCTCGTGAGCGGCCCCGGGCGGAACGCCTCGTCGTCGGGGTCGGACCCCTCCCGGGACCGGGGACGCGTCACCCGGCGGGACTTCCTGGTCCGCTCGGCGAACGTCGGCCTGGCCGCGACCCTGGGGGGCCTGGTCGGGTACGGCCTGCTCCGCCGGGAGCCGGAGCCCTGGGACGCCGGGGCCTTCCCCACCCCCGGCCCGGCCCGGGTGGCCGTGGTGCCGGCCGCCTCCTACGAGGCCGACCTGGAGGGCCTCGTGCTGGATGGGCTCCGGGCCATCGGGGCCGACGTCCGGGGCCGGCGGGTGCTCCTCAAGCCGAACCTCGTGGAGTACGTCCGGGGGACCACGATCAACACCAACCCCCGGCTGGTCGCCGCGACCGTGCTCGCCCTGCGCCGTCTCGGCGCGGCCTCGGTGACGGTGGGGGAGGGGCCGGGGCACCGTCGCGACACCGAGCTCGTGGTGGCCCAGTCGGGCCTGCTGGATGCCCTCCGGGACGTGGACGCGAGGTTCGTGGACCTCAACGCCGCCGAGCTCGTCCCCCGCCCCCTCCGGAGCCGGTTCACCACGCTCCGTTCCCTGTGGCTCCCCCGGCCCGTGGTGGAGGCCGATGTCGTCGTCTCCATGCCCAAGATGAAGACCCACCACTGGGCCGGCGTGACGCTCGCCCTGAAGAACTGCTTCGGGTGCGTGCCGAGCCGGGTCTACGGGTGGCCGAAGAACGTCCTGCATTGGGCCGGGCTCCACGAGGCGATCGTGGACGTGGCCGCGGCCGTCCGTCCCGCCATGGCGATCGTGGACGGGATCGTGGGGATGGAGGGGAACGGGCCGATCCAGGGGACGCCGGTGGACGCGGGGGTGCTCGTGTTCGGCGACGACCCGGTGGCCACCGACGTGACCGCGGCGGGCCTGATGGGGGTGGATCCCGAGCGGGTGTCCTACCTCGCCCAGGCGGGGCGTTTCCTCGGCCAGGCCGACCCGGAGCTGATCCGCCAGGTCGGGGAGGACCCGACCTCCCTCGGCCGGCCCTTCGGGCTCCTGCCCAGCTTCGCCTGGCTCCGCCCGGGCGCGCCGATGCCCGAGATGGGCGAGGGTGGGTTCGCGCCACCCGGGTAGACCCCGCGGGGCGTTCTCCCCTGTTCGTCCGCGGGAACCGACCCGCGTGGGGTCGGGCGCTCCTCGTGACCGAACCCGCGTTCGGGCGCGGCGCACCCCATCCGGGCGGACGACGTACGTAGAACGGCGTACGCCGCTCGGGACCAGGGACCGTACGTTCGGATGATGTACCTGCGGGGGGCCGTCACGTACAGTGCGCCCGGATGCAGGCTCGGAACTCCCCCCACCGGAACGGCGCCGCGAAGGACCCCGCCCCCCCAGCACCCGCGGCCAGGAGGCGGGCCCTGGGCGTGGTGCTGGTCGAGCCCCTCCCCGTGGTCCGGGCCGGCCTGGCGCTCCTCGTCGAGGACCGGCCGGACATGGAGGTCCTGGCGGAGGTGGGATCGGTGGGGGAGGCGGTGGAGGTGGTCCGCCGGATCCGCCGGAGCCGCCTGGTCGTGGTGGTCGCACTGGGACTGAACGGCGAGCACGACTCGTTCTGGTTGATCCGGACCTTGCGGGAGCTGGTCCCCTCGGCGGCCATCGTGGCCTGCGGGGCCAACGCCGAGCCCGCCGCGATCTCCCGGGCCCTCTTCGTCGGGGCGGACGGCTACGTGGACAAGCGGGTGGACCCCGTCGAGTTCCTCCAGGCCATCCGGGCCGCGGCCAGGGGCGAGATGGTCCTGGTGGGGCCGCCGCCCGAGTGGGTGGGCCAGATCGCGGACGGGATCGAGCAGCGCCAGGAGGTCGAGACCAGGCTCACCGGTCGTGAGCTCCAGGTGCTGATGGCGGCGGCGGAGGGCCTCACCGCCCGCGAGATCGCCCGCCGCCTGGG
>DATLZP010000093.1:0-6950 GCA_035573935.1 Actinomycetota bacterium | reverse complement strand
CCGCTCCATCGCCGCCCCGCCGTACTTCACCACGAGGACCTTCCCCCGGTGCTCGCGCATGAAGGGGAGGGCCTCGATCAGGGTCCGGGCCTTGGCGATCGTCCGCTCCCGGACCTGGGGCGGCACGTCCTTCACGGCGCGTCCCCCCCGGCCGCCGAGCGCGCCGGCCGCGCGGGCGGTCTCACGTCGTGTACTCCCCGTTGATCCGGACGTACTCGTAGGAGAGGTCGCAGCCCACGGCCCGGCTCCGACCCGGCCCTCCGCCCAGCCGGACCCGGATCCGGACGTCCGGGGCCTGCATCGCCTCCCGGGCCGCCGCCCCCTTCGTCTCGAAGAAGCCGGGCGGGATCACGCCGCCCTGCACCACCGGGACGTCCCCGATCCACACGTCCACCCCGGCCGGATCGACCTCGGCCCCGGCCGCCCCCACCGCCTGGAGGATCCTCCCCGGGTTGGGGTCGCCGCCGAAGGCGGCCGTCTTCACGAGGGGGGACGCGGCGACGGCCCGGGACACGAGCCGGGCGTCCTCCGTCGAGGCCGCCCCCTCCACGTCGATCAGCAGGACGTGGGTGACCCCCTCCGCGTCGTGGGCCAGCTGCTGGAGGAGCGACTCCCCCACGTCGGCGAAGGCTTCCTCCAGCGCCCCCCAGGCCGCGGTCCCGGGCTCCGCCGCCTCCCCCGACCCGCCGCTGGCGAACGCGAGCACCGTGTCGTTCGTGCTCCGGCAGCCGTCCACGGTGAGCGACTCGAACCGGGGCTCGAGCGTGGCCCGGGCCAGCCGGTCGAGGTGCCCCGGGGCGAGCGCGGCGTCGGTGGTGACGAAGACGAGCATCGTGGCCAGGTCGGGGGCGATCATCCCCACCCCCTTCGCGCACCCGCCGACCCGGAAGTGGCCGGCCTCCGCCCGGGCCTCCTTGGAGAGGGTGTCGGTGGTGATGATGGCCCGGGCGAAGGCCGAACCGCCCCCCTCGGAGAGGGAGGACACGAGACCGGGGAGCGCGTCGAGCAGTCGCTCCATGTGGAGGGGCTCGCCGATCACCCCGGTCGAACAGGCCAGCAGGTCGTCGGGCCCCGCCCCCAGGAGCTCCGCCGCGCGGGCCGTGGCGACCCGGGCGTCGTGCTCCCCCTGGGGGCCGGTGGCCGCGTTGGCCTGGCCGCTGTTCACGAGCACGCCGAGGGCCCGGCCCCCCGAGGCGGCCAGGCGCTCCCGGGACAGGCGGACCGGCGCCGCCTGCACCAGGTTCGTGGTGAAGAGCCCGGCCGCGGGGCAGGGGGCGTCGGCCACCAGCAGCCCCAGGTCCGGGTTCCCCGACGGCTTCATCCCCGCCGCCACCCCAGCCGCCCGGAACCCTCGGGGGAACGTGACGCTCACGGGTACACCGCCACGGTCGGGAGGCCGGTGGCCTCGGGGAGGCCGAGGAGCAGGTTGAGGTTCTGCACGGCCTGGCCGGCCGCCCCCTTCACCAGGTTGTCGAGCGCGCCGACCACGATCGCCGTGCCGGTGCGGGGGTCGGCCAGCGCCTGGAGCTCCACGAGGTTCGAGCCTCGGGTCCGCTTCGTGTCGGCGTGGGAGCCCGGCGGGAGCACGCGGACGAACGGCGCATCGGCGTAGGCCTCGCGGAGCCGGCCCACGAGGTCCTCCGTGGTGACGCCCGCCCCGAGCCGGGCCGCGCACGTGGTGAGGACGCCCCGCACGGCGGGGACGAGGTGCGGGACGAACGCCACCGGCACCTGGACCCCCGCCGCCCGCTCGATGGCCCGTTCCATCTCCGGCGTGTGGCGGTGGCCGGGTGCCCCGTAGGGCCGGACGCTCTCCTCGGTGGCCGCGTGGCCGGTGGCCTCGCTCGGCCCCCGCCCGGCCCCGGAGACCCCCGACTTCCCGTCCACCACGACCGGGGCTGGCTCCAGCAGGCCGGCCGAGAGGAGCGGGGCGAGGCCCAGGGCGACCGGCGTCGGGTAGCAGCCGGGGTTGGCGACCAGCGTGGCCCCGGCCAGCCGGGCGCCGAACAGCTCGGGGAGGCCGTAGACCGCCTTCTCCAGCCAGGCCGGGGCGGGGTGCTCGAAGCCGTACCAGGCCGGGTAGTCCTCGGCGGGGAGCCGGAAGTCCCCGCCCAGGTCGATCAGCCGGAGACCGGCCTCCAGGAGCGGGGGGGCGAGCTCCGCGCTCGCCCTGTGGGGCAGGGAGCAGAACGCGACATCCGCGCGCTCGGCGACGGCCGAGGGCTCCAGCGGCTCGAGCTGCCGTTCGCCCAGCCAGCCCAGCGCGGCCAGGTGGGGATGGACCTCCTGGAGGGTCGCGCCGGCCGCGCCCTTCGCCCCCAGGTACGTGAGCTCCACGGCGGGGTGGCCGGCCAGCAGCCGGACCAGCTCGCCCCCGGCCAGGCCGGACGCCCCGAGTACGGCCACGCGGACCCGGGGAGGTCGGCCCGCCTCCGCCGGCTGCCACGGCGCGCTCTCGCCGCTCCGCATGGGTCCATGATTATGCACAGGATGCATGGACCTGCAAGCGCCCGCGGCCGACGGGCACGCCGTTTGGTCGGCCCACGCGGCGTCCGTCATCATCCGACCGAACCCCGGCGCGGCGGGCGAGGGCCCACGGCCGACGGGGAGGGAGCGGGAGGAGGGGGACATGGCCGGATCGGGCGGCACGGTGGAGCACGAGGTGGCGAGGGACGCCCTCGCCGAGCGGGTGGTGGGGGCGGCCATCGCCGCGCTCGACCTCTTGCACGTGTACCTGGGCGAGAAGCTCGGGCTGTACCACACGCTCGCCGCGGAGGGGCCCCTCTCTGCAGCGGAGCTGGCCGACCGGGCGGGGATCGCCGAGCGCTACGCGCGCGAGTGGCTGGAGCAGCAGGCGGTGGCGGGGATCCTCGCGACCGAGGAGCCGGCGGACGGGGAGCCACGGCGCTTCGAGCTCCCGCCGGGGCACGCGGAGGCCCTCACCGACGGCGACAGCCTGGCGTTCGTCGCGCCGCTGGCGCTCGGGGTGACCTCGCTGGCTGGGACGCTGCCGCTGGTCCTGGAGGCGTTCCGCAGCGGCGGGGGCGTGCCCTACGAGGCGTACGGACCCGACATCCGATGGTCGATCGCCAGGCTGAACCGGCCGATGTTCCTGAACCTGCTGGGCTCGGAGTGGTTCCCCGCGGTCCCCGGGCTCGCGGACCGCCTGGGAGCCGATCCGCCGGCCCGGGTGGCGGACATCGGATGCGGCAGCGGCTGGTCCAGCATCGCGATTGCCCGGGCGTTCCCGAAGGTCACGGTCGTAGGGCTCGATCTCGACGAGGCATCGGTCGCCGAGGCCCGGGCCAACGCGGCGGCGGAGGGGCTGGACGAGCGGGTGTCCTTCGAGGTGCGGGACGCCGCCGACCCCGGCCTGGCCGGGGGGTTCGACCTCGTCCTCGCGTTCGAGACGATCCACGACATGAACGACCCGGTGGGGGCCCTGCGGGCGATGCGGGCGTTGCGGGCGCCGGGCGGGACGGTCCTCGTGGCCGACGAGCGGGTGGCCGACGCGTTCACCGTCGACGTGGAGCCCGGCGAGCGGTTCCAGTGGGGATGGAGCGCGCTGCACTGCCTGCCCTGCGCCATGACGGCGCCGCCGGCCATGGGCACGGGCACGATCATGCGGCGCCCGACGTTGGAGGCCTACGCCCGCGAGGCCGGCTTCTCGGGCCTCGAGGTGCTGCCGATCGAGAACGACTTCTGGCGCTTCTACCGCCTGGAGGGCTGATCCCCAGGGATGGCGGGCCCGGCCTCACCCCTCCGGGCGGTCGAAGCGGAGCGAGGCGAGCATCGCCTCGGCCCGGTCGATCGCCGCGGCCAGCCACGCGCCGTCCTGGGGGCCGTGCAGGTCCTCGCGCGGGTAGGCAAACTGGTTCAACTCCTCATCGGCCCCGACCTGGATGCCCTTGGTCGAAAGGTAGGCGCCGAGCGCAAACTCGAACGAGAACAGGGCGGACCCGTCCTCGAACACATGGACGGTGTACGTGAGGAAGCGGTTTGGGTGCGCCTTGTACACGCGAACGCCGCGCGGAGATCGGACCGTTTCGGGCTCGAAGCCCAACCTGGCGAGTGCCTCATCGAACTCCACGGCGGCATGCTACGTCGGCTCACGTCAACCGTGACCCGAGCCACTAACCGATGACTGAACGCCCCGACAGCGTGGAACCGCGTGAACCATGTATTGAGGCCAAGCCTGACGCGGCACCATCACCACGAACGGGCGACGCGTGGGACGTCATCATCCGTCTGAAGACATGAGGAGCACGAGCAGGCTGGCTCCGAGCAGCGCCGCGACCAAGACCAGGACCCAGCGTGCTGCGCGCCGTAGGCGCATCGCGCCGTTGAACTTGATGTCCCACCACTGGAAGAACGTTGCGATGACGATGATGAGTGCGGCGACGGTCGACAGAATGGAGGCAAGCTTCGAGCCGCTCACTCGCAGCCTAACCCGTCGCCGTCGCCATCGAGACCTGCCGGGTCGCTGTCGCCTACGTAGATGGGGCCGCCGCCGGGCGGACAGTCGTACGACCCGTCGTCTCCCGGGGCTGGGTTCTCGTAGTAAACACCGCCCGGAGGAGGGCTCCCGTACACCGGCTCGTTGATGCTCGGTCGGCTACTTGATGGCTCCTGCCAATGGGAAGCCACGACGCTCAGACCGAAGAAGCAGAGGACGGCAACCCAAAACCAAACGCCGCCCTCCACTCGGCCCGTGCCGCCTCCGCGGAGGTCGAGGCTCCGACTCCCGATAACGAGCGCACCGGCGGAACCGAAGAGGAGCAGCGCGAGAAGAAGTTGCGGCGTTGTCATACCGAAGTCATCGGCTGACGAAGCTGAATTCCTCAGTCGTACGGGCACAGCAATAGATACGTGAAGGTCCGTCCCAGGCCGGATGGTGGCACGGGGCGGACACGCACGCAACCGGATGGCGCTTGGTCTGCTAGGGCGACCCGTTGGGCCGCCCGCCGACACCACGAACGTCGCCCGGCCAACGACGAGAGTGCAGGGCTGGGGAACCTACGCCGTCAACTGGTTCAGCGCCTCGTCCAAGCCGACCTGGATCCCCCTCGTGGCGAGGTAGTCGGCGATGGCGAACTCCCACGTGAACAGGGCCGTGCCGTCCTCGTAGGCGTGGACCATGTAGGTCATGTAGGGGTTGGGGCGGGCCACGTAGAGGACCGCGTCCCCACCGGCCCGCTCGTCCGCGGGCCGGAAACCGAAGCGCGCCAGGGCCTCCGCGAAGTCCATCAGTCGGAGAGCGGCGCCTCCTCGTCCGGATCGGCGGGCGCCGACGGCCCCGGTTCCGGAGGTGGGGGCGGCGGCGCGGGGATCGTCCGCACCGACCTGCCCGTGGCCCCGGCCAGCCGCGGCGCGCCGGCCGCGGGGACCTCGTAGGCGACGTCCCCCGCCGGGTGCCCCAGGCGGATCGTGCTCGTGACGGTGCCCTCCTCGAGCGTGACCCAGATGAGATCGGGGAGGGCGAGCTCCTCCTGGTCCCCCGCCTTCGGCAGGAACAGCACCCGCCGGTCGGTCACCGCCAGGAGCCCGGGGGTCCCCTCCCGGATGCCCAGGTCGACGGCCGCGAGGCGCTCGTCCGGAGCCAGGGCCCCGGGGAGCGCCGCCACCTGATCCGGAGCGAACAGCCGGAGGTCCTCCCGACCGGCCAACGACGCCGTCAGGCCGTCCCCGGCGGCCCCGAGCGGCGGCGCTGCGCCCGGCCCCACCGAGGAGATCGGCTGGCCGGATCCGGCGGGGGCCGGGGCATCCACCCCCATCGGCTGCAACGGCGACGGCGGGTCCTCCATGGACCTCCGGGGAGGCTCGACGGCCGCGACGATCCGGGAGGCCACGAGCGCTCCGAGGGCGAGCCCGATCAGCCCGGCCGGGACGACGGCCTCGCCCGGCGCCCCCACCCGACGGGCCACCTGCGCCGTGGCCAGGCCGGTGAGGAGAGCACCGGCGGCGATCACCAGCTGCCGCTGGTCCCTGCTCACCGCACCATCATGACCGGCCCGGCCCGGGATGCGAAGCAGCCGGTCCCCGAACGCCGACCGGGCGTGGCGGGATCGCTCCTACGGCAGCGCCCGCAACCCTCCCGACGCGGCGGCCTCGGGCGTCTGGGCCCGGGCCAGCGAGCCTCGCCCCTTCCCCACGTGGGAACGGAGCTCGTTCGCCGCGTTCGCCAGCATCACGCTCGCCCGCTGGACCTTGTTCTCGATCACGTCCTCCACGCCCCGGAGCACGGCCTCGAGCTCGGCGAGGCAGGCCCGCACGTCGCCGGCGTCGCCGAACCGGCCGGCGAGCGCGTACAGGAACAGCAGGATGGGGAGCGCGCCGCCGTAGGGCACGATCACCACCCTCCGGGCGTACGCGTCCGCGTGGGCCCGCTTGAGGACGGCGTAGGCGGCGTCGGGGACGGCGGCCACCGCCACCGGGGCGGTGAGGCCGGGGTCGAGGTACTGCTCGACCTCCCGGGCCCGATCCGCCACCACGCGCTCCACCTGCCGGGCCAGGGCCTCCCGCCGCGCCGGGTCGGAGCAGGCCTCGAGCGCCTCCAGCTCGGCCGGGGCCGGCCACTTCGAGTCCACGGGGAGCCGTCGGCCGTCGGGGAGGACGAGCGCGAACTCCACGACCTTCCCGTTCACCCGGAGGTCGGTCTCGAGCATCCCCGGGGGGAGGCCGGCCAGGGCCTCCCGGAGCACGTTCTCCCCCGAGCGGCCCTTCGCCGCGCCGCCGGCGAGCACGCTGGAGAGGCGGCGGATCACCTCCGCGTGCTGCTCGTCGGCCCGGCGGCGCTGCTCCTCGCGGAGGGCGAGCTCCTCGATGACCCGCCGGGCGGCCGCCAGGTCGGCGCGGAGGGCCTCCCCGGCGACGTCGCGGACCGCGGCGGCGTCGGCCATCCGGCGGAGCTCGGCCGCCTGGGCCTCGAGCCTCGCCTCCAGGCGGGCGGC
>DATLZP010000092.1:0-7929 GCA_035573935.1 Actinomycetota bacterium | reverse complement strand
GCCCCGCCCCGCCGGACGGGCCGGCCCGGCGGGGGCCCCACCGGCGGTGGGCTCGACGGGCGGGACGAACGCCCCGGGGAGGCGGCGTCCCAGGGCCAGGCCGAGGAGCCCGGCGGCCAGGACGACGGCGGGGAACGGCGCGCCGACCAGCCCCAGCAGCACGAACGCCGCCCCGGCCACCGCCCAGGCCGGGCCGCTCCGCAGCGTCCTCCCCGCCACCCGGAGGAGGGCCGCCCCCACGATGCCCACGACGGCGGGCCCCAGCCCGGCCAGCACGGCCGCCACCCACCCCACGTCCCCGTGCGCCGCGTAGACCCAGGACAGCCCGAGGAGGAGGAAGAAGGCGGGGAGGACGAACAGGACCCCGGCCGCGATCCCGCCCGCCGTCCCGTGCAGGAGCCACCCCACGTAGATCGCGAGCTGCGTGGCCTCGGGCCCGGGGAGCAGCATGCAGTAGGAGAGGGCGTGCAGGAACGGCCCCTCCCCGATCCAGCGGCGACGCTCCACCAGCTCCTGGTGCATGATCGAGATCTGGCCGGTGGGACCGCCGAAGTTGATACAGCCCAGGCGGGCCCAGAAACGGAGGGCCTCCCCGAAGGTCGGTCGGGTGCCGGGCGCCGGGGGGGCGCCCGGGGTGGCGTCGGGGCCCTGCTCCCGGGGCATCGGCCGGAGGCTACCGGCCGGGGGGCCGGCCGTCCGGGGCCGCCCCCGGGGCCGTGGCCGGAGCGGCTAGTAGGATGCCCCGCGTGGGCTCCGATCGGCTCGTCATCCACGGCGCCCGTGAGCACAACCTGAAGAACGTCACGCTCGAGCTTCCCCGCGACCGGCTGATCGTGTTCACGGGCCTCTCCGGCTCCGGCAAGTCGTCGCTCGCCTTCGACACGATCTACGCCGAGGGCCAGCGGCGCTACGTGGAGTCGCTCTCCGCCTACGCCCGGCAGTTCCTGGGGCAGATGGAGAAGCCGGACGTGGACTTCATCGAGGGGCTCTCCCCGGCCATCTCCATCGACCAGAAGTCGACGTCGAAGAACCCCCGCTCCACGGTGGGGACGATCACCGAGATCTACGACTACCTCCGCGTCCTCTACGCCCGGATCGGGCACCCCCACTGTCCGAGGTGCGGGCGGCCCATCGGCCGGCAGACCCCGGAGCAGATCGTGGACCAGGTGCTCCAGCTCCCGGAGGGGACCCGGTTCCAGGTGCTGGCCCCGGTCGTGCGGGGCCGGAAGGGGGAGTACGAGCGGCTGCTCGGGGACCTGGCCCGGAAGGGCTTCGTCCGGGCCCGGATCGACGGGGAGGTCCGGGACCTCTCGGAGCCGATCCGCCTGGACCGCTACCACAAGCACACGATCGAGGTGGTCGTGGATCGCCTGGTGGCGAAGCCGGGGATCCGGCGGCGGGTGGCCGACTCGATCGAGCAGGCCCTCCAGCTGGCCGAGGGGGTGGCGGCGATCGCGGTGCGGACCGACGGGTCCGAGGAGGTCCAGACGTTCTCCCAGAACCTGGCCTGCACCTACGACGGGATCTCCTTCGACGAGCTCCAGCCCCGGAACTTCTCGTTCAACTCCCCCTACGGCGCCTGCCAGACCTGCGACGGCCTGGGGACGCGGCTGGAGGTCGACCCGGAGCTCGTCGTCCCGGACCCCGACCTGTCGATCGCGGAGGGGGCGATCGCTCCGTGGGCCGGATCCCGCCTCGAGTACTGGGACCGGGTGCTGGAGGCCGTGGGGGAGGCCCACGGGTTCGACCTCCGCACGCCGTGGCGGAAGCTGCCGAAGCGGGCCCGCGAGGTCGTCCTGTACGGGAGCGACGAGGAGATCTTCGTCCGGTACCGGAACCGCTACGGGCGGATCCGCTCCTACTGGACGACGTACGAGGGGGTGATCCCGAACGTCGAGCGCCGCCACGCGGAGACCGACTCCGACACGCAGCGGGAGCGCCTCGAGCAGTACATGCGGGAGGTGCCCTGCCGGGCCTGCGGGGGGGCCCGCCTCCGGCCGGAATCGCTCGCCGTGACCGTGGGCGGGCTGAACATCGCCCAGCTCACCGCCCTCTCGATCCGGGAGTGCCTGCGGTTCGTGGAGACCGTGGACCTCTCGGACCGGGAGCGGATGATCGCCGAGCGCCTCCTGAAGGAGATCCGGGCCCGGCTGGGGTTCCTGGTGGACGTGGGGCTCGACTACCTCACGCTGGACCGGGCGTCGGCCACGCTGGCCGGCGGGGAGGCCCAGCGGATCCGGCTGGCCACGCAGATCGGCAGCGGGCTGGTGGGGGTCCTCTACATCCTCGACGAGCCGTCGATCGGGCTCCACCAGCGGGACAACCGGCGCCTGATCGACACGCTGCTCCGCCTCCGGGACCTGGGGAACACGCTGATCGTCGTGGAGCACGACGAGGCCACGATCCACGCCGCGGACCACATCGTGGACATCGGGCCGGGGGCCGGGGCCCACGGGGGGGAGATCGTCTACGCCGGCCCCCTCCCCGGCCTGCTGCAGGAGCCGCGGTCGCTCACCGGCGCGTTCCTCGCCGGGCGGCGGGCCATCCCGGTGCCGGCCCGGCGCCGGGCCCCGGGCGGGGCGTGGCTCCGGGTCGAGGGGGCCCGCCAGCACAACCTGAAGGACGTCACGGTGGAGATCCCCCTCGGCCTGTTCGTGTGCATCACGGGGGTCTCCGGGTCGGGGAAGTCCACGCTGATCCAGGAGGTGCTGCTCAGGGCCCTGATGCAGAAGATCTACCGGTCCCGGACGCTGCCGGGGAAGCACCGCCGCCTCGTGGGCTGGGAGCGGATCGACAAGGTCATCGACATCGACCAGTCCCCGATCGGGCGCACGCCCCGGTCGAACCCCGCCACGTACACGGGCGTGTTCGACCACATCCGCCGCCTGTTCGCCCAGGTGCCGGAGGCCCGGGTCCGGGGCTACCTGCCGGGGCGGTTCTCGTTCAACGTGCGGGGCGGGCGCTGCGAGCACTGCGCCGGCGACGGGCAGATCAAGATCGAGATGCACTTCCTGCCCGACGTCTACGTGACCTGCGAGGTGTGCAAGGGCCGCCGCTACAACCGGGAGACGCTCGAGGTCCGCTACAAGCACCGGAGCATCGCCGACGTGCTCGAGATGAGCGTGGACGAGGCGCTGGACTTCTTCCGGAACATCCCGGTGATCGCCCGGCACCTCCAGACGCTCTCCGACGTCGGCCTGGGCTACATCGAGCTGGGCCAGCCGGCCCCCACCCTCTCGGGGGGCGAGGCCCAGCGGATCAAGCTGGCCGCCGAGCTCCAGAAGCGCGCCACCGGCAACACGTTCTACGTCCTCGACGAGCCGACCACCGGCCTCCACTTCGAGGACGTGCGCAAGCTCCTGGCCGTGCTGCAGCGGCTGGTGGACGCGGGGAACACGGTCCTCGTGATCGAGCACAACCTGGACGTGATCAAGACCGCCGACTGGATCATCGACCTGGGCCCGGAGGGCGGGGACGCCGGGGGCGAGGTGGTCGTGGCCGGGCCCCCGGAGGAGGTGGCCGCCGACCCCCGGTCCCACACGGGACGGTTCCTGGCCGACGTGCTGGGGGTGCCGGCCCTGGAGGCCACCGCGGCCCGCTGACCCGGCCCCTTGCTAGTATCGCGGCCGCCGTGTCCAGGAGACCCGTCGTCCTCGCGCTCGCCGTCGGCCTGACCGCGACGGCCTGCGCCCAGCGGCCGACGCCGCAACTGGAGCTGGGGAGGGGGCGGGAGTTCATCCCCGTGGTCGTGAACGCCCTGGACGACGTGGGGCTCTTCCCGTCGGTGGCCGTCGATCCCGACGGCGCCCCGGTCGTCGTCGCGTTCTCGTTCCCCGAGGAGGTGCCCGAGGGAGAGGTGGCCCAGGCCCGGCCCCTGGACGCCCCGACCCTCCCCGCCGTCGTCATCGCCGCGCGGCGGGAGGGCGTCTGGACCCGGGGAGCCGTCGCCATGCCCACCGACGCCCCGGTCGCCGTGCCCTTCGGCCCCCAGACCGTGGAGGACCTCTCCTCGATGACGGCGGGCAACGTGGCCGGGACCGACGTGGCCGTGGACGGCGCCGGCGGGATCCACGTGGCGTGGACCGCCGACACCGGCGTCTGGTACGCCTCCGGCGACGGCACCTCCTTCACCGTGGAGCCGGTCCAGCGGCTGGAGCAGCCCCTCCGGGAGGCGGGTCCCGTGGGCCCGCCCTCGGTGGCGGTCGGCGAGGACGGCACGGCCATGGTGGCCTTCGCCGCCATCGGGCCCCGGGGGGAGGAGGTCACGCTGGCCACCCGGGGGGACGGCTCGTGGGAGCGCGAGGTGGTGGCCACCGTGGAGCCGGCGCCGGTCCGGGCGGGGCCGGCCGAGGTGGCCGTGGTGGACGGCCAGCCGCTGGTCGCGTACCTGGACGGCGGCCCGGTGATCGCCTCCCGGAGGCCGCGCGGCGGCTGGTCCGGCGAACCCGTGGCCGGGGCCGCCGGGGCGTCGTCGGGCCTCTCGCTCGCCGTGGACCCCGACGGCCGGCCCTGGCTGGCCTCCTACGCGGGGAACGCGGTGGAGGTGACGGGTCCGGACGGGACGACGTCCGTGGCGGAGGTGACGGGGCTCCAGGACGCCGGGGAGCTGGCCGGGACCGGGATCGCCGTCGACGACCGGGGGACGATCTCCGTGGCCTGGTACGACCCGGGGGCCGACGCCGTCCGGTTCGCCCAGGGCGAGGGGGGGCGCTTCCGCGCCGTGGAGGCCACGGGGGTGCGGGGCGGGGCCCAGCCCGACGTCGCCGCCGTCCCCGATGGGAGCGCCGTGTTCGTCGCCTACTTCGACCACCGGCACGCCGACCTCCGGCTGGGGGCCTACGAGGCGGCCCGCGGCCTGGCCCTGGCCCGCCCCACGTCGCTGGCCAGCCCCGGGGGCCAGCCCTCGCCCCCTCCGACCTCCACCCCCCCGACGGAGTCGCCTCCGCCGGCGCAGGGGACCGTGGTCTCGGTGGAGCTCGGCAGCCTGTTCATCAACGCCGACCCCGACCAGGTGCCGGCGGGGGAGGTCACGTTCCAGGCCACGTCGGACTCGTTCCACGAGCTCCTCGTGATCGCCACGGACGATCCCCCCGATCAGCTGGCCACGGGCCCCGACGGGACCGTGGACGTGTCCCGGTACGACGTCCCGGCCGAGATCACGCCCCCGTTCGGGCCGGATGCGGGCGTGCAGAGCACGTCGGCGAAGCTCGATCCGGGGCCCTACGTGCTGATCTGCAACGTCCCCGGCCACTACCAGGGCGGGATGTACCTGGGCTTCCAGGTCACGCGCTAGGCGCCTCCCCGGACGGCCGGGGAGCCTGTCGTACGATGACCGCGTGAGCGTCCCGCGGCCGGCGGCATCCTCGGTGCCCGACCAGCCGGGCGTCTACCTCTTCCGCGACGACGAGGGGCGCGTGGTGTACGTGGGGAAGGCCCGCTCGCTCCGGAAGCGCCTGGCGAGCTACTGGGGTCGGCCCCAGCACCCCCGGACGGACGCGATGCTCGCGGCCGCGGGCTCCGTGGAGTGGATCGTGGCCGGGACCGAGGTGGACGCCCTGATGCTCGAGTACAACCTGATCAAGGAGCACCGCCCCCGGTTCAACGTCCGCTACCGCGACGACAAGAGCTACCCGTACCTGGCGGTCACGGTGGGGGAGCGGTGGCCCCGGGCCCAGGTCCTGCGGGGGAAGCGGCGACGGGACGTCCGGTACTTCGGGCCCTTCGGGCACGCCTACGCGATCCGAGAGACGCTCGACGCGCTCACCCGGGTGTTCCCCGTCCGGACCTGCACGGACAGCTTCTTCGACCAGCGGGCCCGGGCCGGCCGGCCGTGCCTCTACCACGACATCGGCCGGTGCGCCGGGCCCTGCGTCCCGGCGGTCACGGGCGTGACCGAGGAGGGCTACCGGGCCCACGTCGAGGCCCTGGTGGACTTCCTGGCCGGGAACCACCGGCCGGTCCTCCGCCGGCTCGAGGAGGAGATGCGGGCCGCCGCCGACCGCCAGGAGTTCGAGCTCGCGGCGAAGCTCCGGGACCAGCTCTTCGCCGCCCGACGGGCGATGGAGAGCCAGGAGATGGTGCTCCCCCGCCCGGAGGACCTGGACGTGGTCGGGATGGCCGAGGACGACCTGGAGGCCGCGTTCCAGGCGTTCTTCGTCCGGCGGGGGCGGGTGATGGGGCGCAAGGGCTGGGTCGTGGACCGGGTCGAGGAGATGGACCGGGCGCAGCTCCTGGCCTCCTTCCTCCGGGAGCTGTACATGGACCGGGAGGACGTCCCGCCCCGGGTCCTGGTGCCGGAGATCCCCGAGGGGCGCGGGGTGCTGGAGGCCTGGCTCGCCGTGCGGCGGGGCCGGCCGGCCCGGATCGCCGTCCCCGAGCGGGGGGCCAAGCGGAAGCTGCTGGAGACGGCGACCCGGAACGCGGAGGAGGCGTTCCAGCGGCACAAGCTCCGCCGGGCCTCGGACTTCGGAGCCCGCTCCCGGGCCCTGGCCCAGCTGGCGGAGGAGCTGGGCCTGCCCCAGGCCCCGCTCCGGATCGAGGCCTACGACGTCTCGAACCTCGGCCCCACCGACACGGTGGGGTCGATGGTGGTCTTCGAGGACGGCCTGCCCAAGCGCTCCGACTACCGCCGGTTCGAGATCAAGGGCGTGCCCGGGCAGGACGATTTCGCTTCCATGGAGGAGATGCTGCGGCGACGGTTCCGGCGGCTCCTGGCGGAGCGGGAGGCCCCGGAGGCGGCCCGTCCCCGCCGCTTCAGCTACCCGCCGGGCCTGGTCGTGGTGGACGGGGGCGCCGGCCAGCTGGGGGTGGCCACCCGGGTCCTGGCCGAGCTGGGCCTCGACGTCCCGGCGGTGGGCCTGGCCAAGCGGCTGGAGGAGGTCCACCTGCCGGGGCGGCCGGAGCCGCTGCGGATCCCCCGGTCGTCCGAGGCCCTCTTCGTGCTCCAGCACCTCCGGGACGAAGCCCACCGCTTCGCCCTCGCGTACCACAGGAAGAAGCGGGCCAGGCGGGCGCTGGCCTCTCCCCTCGACGAGGTGCCGGGCGTGGGGCCGACCAGGAAGAAGGCGCTGCTGCGGACGTTCGGGTCGCTGGCCCGCCTGCAGCGGGCCTCCCGGGACGAGATCGCCGCGGTGCCGGGGATCGGGCCGGCCCTGGCCCGGGAGATCCACGACCGGCTGCACGGGGACGGGGAGCGGGAGAGCGCCTGATGGCCGAGCGAGCCAGGGACGAGGCGGTCCCCCTCCGTCGGCCCGAGCGCCGGACCGGGCCCGGGGACGGTCGGATCGCCCAGCCCCGCCCGGCGGGGGAGCCGCGGCCGGGCGATCGCCCGCTGCGGACCGGCCCGGGGTTCACGATCATCACCGGGCTCTCCGGGGCCGGACGCTCCGAGGCCGCCCGCTGCCTGGAGGATCTCGGCCACTTCGTGGTCGACAACCTGCCGCCGGCCCTCCTGCCGAAGATGGCCGAGCTGGCCGGCGGGCCCGGGGGGCCCTCCCGGGTGGCCGTGGTGGTGGACGCCCGGGGCGGGGTGTTCTTCGGCGAGCTGTCCAAGGCCCTCGAGGAGCTGAAGCGCCTCCACATCGCCTACCGGATCCTCTACCTGGAGGCGTCGGACGAGACGCTCGTCAACCGCTACGAGGCCACCCGGCGGCGTCACCCCCTGGCCCCCGCCGACCGGGTGGTGGAGGGCATCCGCAAGGAGCGGCTCATGATGGAGAGCCTCCGGGGGGACGCCGACCTGGTCCTGGACACGACCGGCCTCACCCCCCACGAGCTCCGGGACCGGGTGCGGGAGGCCTTCTCCGACGCCCCCCCGGAGGAGAGCCTCCAGGTCTCGCTGATCTCCTTCGGCTACAAGTACGGCACGCCGCGCGACGCCGACCTGGTCCTCGACGTCCGGTTCCTGCCGAACCCGCACTGGGTGGAGGA
>DATLZP010000091.1:0-2138 GCA_035573935.1 Actinomycetota bacterium | reverse complement strand
ACGACGAAGGCCAGGTCGAACATGGCGTCCTGGAGCTCGGACCGGATGTCCGCGGCGTTCTCGCCGTCGGTCCGCTCCCGGATCCCGCGCAGCATCGCGTCGGCGTCGGCCTCGGGGCGGTCGGGGAGGGGGGCGGGATCGGCCTCCGCGGCGAAGGCAGCCATGTGCGCCCCGCCCCGCCGCCCGAACACGACGATGTCGAGGAGCGAGTTGGTCCCCAGGCGGTTCGCCCCGTGGACCGACACGCAGGCGCACTCCCCGGCGGCGTACAGGCCGGGGACCGGCGTCTCCTCCGGCCCGACCACGACGCGGGCGTCGGTATCGGTGGGGATCCCGCCCATCGCGTAGTGGGCGGTGGGCTGGATCGGGACCGGCTCCCGGGTGGGCTCCACGCCCAGGTACACGCGGGCGAACTCGGTGACGTCGGGGAGCTTCTCCTCGATCACCTCGCGGGGGAGGTGACGGACGTCCAGGTAGACGTAGTCCTTCCCCCCCACGCCCCTGCCCTCCCGGATCTCCTGGTAGATGGCCCGGGAGACCATGTCGCGGGGGGCGAGGTCCTTGATCGTGGGCGCGTAGCGCTCCATGAACCGCTCGCCCCGGTCGTTCAGGAGGATCCCCCCCTCGCCCCGGACGGCCTCGGACAGGAGGATCCCCATCTTGTAGATCCCGGTGGGGTGGAACTGGAAGAACTCCATGTCCTCCAGCGGGATGCCCCGCCGCCAGGCCACCGCCGGGCCGTCCCCGGTGAGCGCGTGGGCGTTCGAGGAGACCCGGAACATCCGCCCGTACCCGCCGGTGGCGAACAGGACCGACTTCGCCCGGAAGACGTGGAGCTCGCCGGTGGCGAGCTCGTAGGCGACGACGCCCGCCACCCGGCCCTCCGAGAGGAGCAGGTCCAGCACGTAGAACTCGTTGAAGAACCGGACGTCCCGCTTGATGCACTGCTGGTAGAGGGTCTGGAGGATCATGTGCCCGGTGCGGTCCGCCGCGTAGCAGGCCCGCCGCACGGGCGCCTCGCCGTGGTTCCTGGTGTGCCCGCCGAACCGGCGCTGGTCGATCCTGCCGTCCGGTGTTCGGTTGAACGGCATGCCCCAGTGCTCGAGCCGGATCACCGCGTCGACCGCCTCCTCGCACATCAGGACGGCGGCCGGCTGGTCCACGAGGTAGTCCCCGCCCTTCACGGTGTCGAACGCGTGCCACTCCGGGGAGTCTTCCTCCACGTTGCCCAGGGCCGCGCACATCCCGCCCTGGGCCGCGCCGGTGTGGGAGCGGGTCGGGTAGAGCTTGGAGATCACGGCGGTCCGGCACCGGTCGGCGGCCTCGATGGCGGCCCGGAGGCCGGCCCCCCCGGCCCCCACGATCACCGCGTCGTAGGTGTGGAGGACGGTCATGTCAGGGGCTCGGCCAGGCGGAGGGGTCGAAGGTGAACACCACGACCGTGCCCAGGACGAACAGCCCGAACCCCAGCACGGCGAACGTGAGGTTCAGCGCCACCCGGAGGCCCCTCCGCGGCACGTGATCCATCACCACCACCCGGAGGCCGTTCACGCCGTGGAGGAGGGCCAGCGTGAGCATCATCCAGTCCCAGGTCCGCCAGAAGACGCTCTGCCACCGGAGCTGGATGAACGCGAAGTTCACCCGGTCCACCCCCTGGTCCAGGACGTGCATGATCAGCACGTGCCCCACGGCCAGGAAGAGCAGGAGGAGCCCGCTCACCCGCATGAACAGCCACGCCCAGAGCTCGAAGCCACCCACGGGCCGTTCCCGGCCGGCCCCGTACCCCAGCATCCCCTGCCCGGGGGGTGGAGCCGCGACGCGGGGGCGGGCCTCGGTCGCCATCAGAGGAGCCTCAGGATCCCGCGACCCATGATCCAGGTGATGGGGAGCATCGCCGCGATGAACAGGCCCACCGTGCCGTAGGAGAGCGCCCTCCAGAAGCGCGTCGTGGCCGGCCAGAAGTCGATGATCATGATGCGGACGCCGTTCAGGGCGTGGTAGAGGACGGCCGCGACGAGCCCGAGCTCCAGGAGCCGCACCACCGGGTTGTGGTAGACGGCGGTGACCCGGTCGTAGGCCTGTGGTCCCCACCCCACGACCGCCGTGTCCACGACGTGGACGAACAGGAACAGGATCAC
>DATLZP010000090.1:0-2221 GCA_035573935.1 Actinomycetota bacterium | reverse complement strand
GGCCTCCGCCCAGCAGCGCCCGACCCCGATCGAGGTCGTGGAGGTGGAGGGCCCGCTGGACCGGGTCCTGGTGGCGTACCTCGAGGACGTGCTGGCCGAGGCGGAGGCGGCGGGGGCCGTGGTCGTGCTGGAGCTCGACTCCCCGGGCGCCCTCGACCAGCCTCCCCTGGCCCTCGCCGCGCGGGTGGCCGGGGCCCGCGTCCCGGTGATCGCCTGGGTGGGACCCGCGCCGGCCCGGGCCAGCGGGGCCGCCATGCTCCTGATGCACGCCGCGAGCCTGGCCGCCGTCTCGCCCGGGTCGCAGACCGGGCCGCTCCACCCGCTCGACCTGGCCCGCCCGGAGCTCCGACCCCCCGCCCTGCCGGCCACCATCGCGGGCTGGGTGGAGGCCCGGGGCACCGAGACCGACCTCGGCGGCCGGGACCGGGCCCTCACGGCGGCCGAGGCCCGCCACCGGGGCATCGCCCAGGTGACCGCCACGTCGGTCCCGGAGCTGCTGGCCAGGATCGACGGGCGGACCGTCCGGACCGCCGACGGGCCGGTCACGCTCGCCACGCGGATCGCCACGGACCCGGCCCGGGGCCCCGGGGTCGCCATCCGGTTCCGGGAGCCGGGCCCGGCGCAACGGATCCTCCACGGCGTGGCCACGCCCTCCGCGGTCTACCTCCTCCTCGTCCTGGGGCTCGCGGCCCTGGCCTTCGAGCTCACCCAGCCCGGCTTCGGGTTCGCCGGGATCTCCGGCCTCGTCCTCCTGGGGCTCGCCGCCTACGGGCTCACCGCGGTGCCGGTGTGGTGGCCGGGCCTGGTCCTGCTGGTCGGGGGGGTGGTGGGGATGGCCCTCGACGTGCAGCTCCGCCGGCTCGGGCCGCTGACCTACGGGGGGCTGGTGGCCTTCGCCGCGGGCTCCTGGCTCGCCTGGCGGGACGTGTCGGAGGCCATCGATCTCGCGTGGTGGGTCATCGCCCTGGCCACCGTGGCCAGCTTCCTCTACTACGGGTTCGCCCTCACCGTGGCCCTCCGGGCCCGGGAGCGGATCGCCTCCACGCAGCTGGGGCTGGTGGGACTGGTGGGCGAGGCCCGCGGGGACCTGGCGCCGGAGGGCCCGGTCGCCGTGAAGGGGGCCCTCTGGCGAGGCCGGAGCGCCGACGGTCCCATCCCCAAGGGGACCAGGGTCCGGGTCCGCGGCGTGGATGGCCTGATCCTGCGGGTGGAGCCGGAGCCCGGCGAGGACTGACGCCTCGGGCCGGCCCGGCCGGCCGGACGTGGAGGATCCGTGGAGATCCCGGTCCGAGGGGCCGGGGGATGGAACGGGCCGAATCCCCTCGGCGTCGGATGACGGATAACTGGGTAGAGGGGCACGTGGGCCCCGGGAGGGTTCCCCATGGCCGATCGCATCCCCGACTGGGAGCCGGGATGGCAGTTCCGCGCCGCCTGCAAGGGCGAGGATGCCGTGTTCTTCTTCGCCCCCAACTACTTCGAGACGAAGGAGGAGAAGCGGGCGCGGGAGGCGAAGGCCAAGGCGATCTGCGCGCGGTGCGAGGTGCGGGTGGAGTGCCTGGAGTACGCGCTGCGGACCCGGGAGCCGCACGGGATCTGGGGAGGGCTGAACGAGCTGGAGCGCCGCCTGCTCCTCCGGCAGCGTGGCCGCTGGACGGGCTGACCCCGATCCCACCCCCGGGCCCGCTGGACGGGCCGACCCCGATCCCACCGCGGGGCCCGCGTTGGTCGCGGGTCGGGCCGCCGTGGCAGGATGGGCGGCCGTGGACGAGGACCGCGTGCTGGCCCGCCTCGCGGAGCTCGGGCTGGAGCTCCCCCCGCCTCCCAGGCCGGTGGCGAGCTACGTCCCGGTGGTCGTGACGGGCGGGCTGGCCTTCGTCGCCGGCCAGGTGGCCACCGAGGGAGGCGCTCCCGTCCACCCCGGCCGGCTGGGCGAGGACGTCTCCGTGGACCAGGGGCGGGAGGCGGCCGCGCGCTGCGCCCTGCAGGCCCTCTCGGCGCTCCGGGCGGAGCTCGGTTCCCTCTCCCGGCTGGAGCGGATCGTCCAGCTCACGGTCTTCGTGGCCTCGGCCCCCGGCTTCGGGGAGCAGCCGAAGGTGGCCGACGGGGCGAGCGGGCTGCTCCTCGACCTGCTGGGCGAGGCCGGGCAGCACGCCCGGGCCGCGGTCGGCGTGGCCGCCCTGCCGCTCGGCGCCCCGGTCGAGGTGGCGCTGGTGGCGGCCGT
>DATLZP010000089.1:0-2224 GCA_035573935.1 Actinomycetota bacterium | reverse complement strand
GTGGCCGGTGCTCGAGTAGAGGAGGAGGCCGCCCTCGCGGGCCGCCGCGAGCACCCGCTCGGTCGCCCGCTCCTCCCGGGGGAAGGGCTCCTTGGTCGCCCGATCGCGGACCAGCTCGATCCCGATCATCAGGCCCAGGCCGCGGACGTCCCCCACCCTGGGGTGCTCGGCGAGGGCGGCGACGAGCCCTTCCCGGACCCGCTCCCCGAGCTCCCGGCTCCGCTCCACGAGTCGGCCCTCGCGCAGGCGCCGGAGGACCGCCCGGGCCACGGCGGCGCCCAGCCCGTGGTGGGACCAGGTGAAGCCGTGGACGAACCCCCCGGCGGCCCGGACCGCCTCGAACACCTCCCCCGAGGCCGCGCAGAACCCGAAGGGCACGTACCCGCTCGTGGTCCCCTTCCCCGCCGTGAGCAGGTCGGGCCGGAGGCCGAAGTGCTCGGAGGCGAACCACGCGCCGGTCCGCCCGAACCCCGTCATGACCTCGTCGGCCACCAGCAGGACCCCGTGGCGGCGACAGACCTCGGCCACGCGGGGCCAGTAGTCCTCGCAGGGCACGGCGGCGGCGAGCGTCGCGCCGGAGACGGGCTCCGCGATGAACGCCGCCACGCGGCCCGGGCCCGCCTCCTCGATCGCCGCCTCCAGCTCGCGGGCGTAGAACGACGCGCATCCCTGCGGGTGGTCCGGGTTCGGGCACCGGTACTCGTAGGCCGCGGACACGTGGCGGGCGCGGCCCAGCCAGGGGCGGTAGGGGGCGCGGAGCGGCTCCCTGCCCGAGGCGTCGAGGGCGCCCAGGGTGCTCCCGTGGTAGGAGCCCCGCCGGGCCAGCACGATGTCCCGATCCTCCCCCCGCGCCAGGTGGTACGAGCGGGCCAGCTTGAGGGCGGTCTCGACGGCCTCGGAGCCCCCCGAGACCGGGTAGATCCTCGCGTCGGGGACGGGCAGGAGGGGGGCGAGCTCGTGGGCGTAGGCCTCGATCGCCTCCGTCGTGAACATCGTCCCGTGGACGTAGTCGAGCCGCGCCAGGTGCTCGGCCGCGGCCCGGACCAGCTCGGGGTCGCCGTGGCCGACGTTGACCACGATCGCCCCTCCCGCGCCGTCCAGGTACCGCCGCCCGGCGGCGTCCTCCACCCACGCCCCCTCGGCCCGGACCGCGACCGGCAGCTCCCGGTCCAGGACCCGGTGGAAGACCCGGCTCATCGCGAGTAGACGCCCTCGGGATCGAGGTCCTCGCGGATGATCCGGAGCTCCTCCTCGGTCGGGGGCGGGGTCTCGGCGAGGTTCGCGGCGACCTTCATCTCCCACCCCGTGGCCCCCCGGACGTCCTCGAGCGTGGCCCCGGGGTGGAGCGACCGCAGCGTCATCTCCCCCGTGGCCTCGTCGAAGCCGTAGATCCCGAGGTCGGTGACGACCACGCTCGGTCCGTTGCCGAACCACCCCCGCCGCCGGTCGTGCTCCGGGTCCCCCGACCGGCCGGGGCTCGTCCGGAAGTCGAGCCGCTCGACGAACGACCGGCGGGCCTGGCGGACGATGACGAACACCTCTCGGGCGTTGATCGCGATCTCGCAGGCCCCCCCGGAGCCCGGCAGGCGGACCGTGGGCTTCGCGTAGTCCCCGATCACGGTGGTGTTGATGTTCCCGTACCGGTCGATCTGGGCGGCCCCCAGGAACCCCACGTCCACGAGCCCCGCCTGGAGGTAGTAGGCGAACAGCTCGAACATGCTCGTCACCGCGGTCGAGCCGGTGACCAGCGTGGGGTCGCCGATCGAGAGCGGGAGCCGGGCGGGGGCCGCCCCGAACACCCCGGACTCGTAGACCAGCTGGAGGTCGGGGGCCACGGTCCGCCGGGCCAGGTTGCAGACGATGTTGGGCAGCCCGACCCCGACGAAGCAGACCCTGGCGCCCTCGAGCTGGCGGGCGGCGGCCACGATCATCATCTCGCTCCGGGAGAAGCCGCTCACGCCCCTCCCCCCTCTGCGGGGAAGACCCCGGCCGGGGTCCCTCCGTAATCGCCGTAGTTCACCCGGCCCGACCACCGCTCGGCCGGCCGGAGGGAGGCGAGGCGCTCCTCCCCGAGCTTCTCGAGGTAGTCCCGGTGGGAGGAGAGGTCGTAGACCCACTCCCGGAGCCAGCGCTCGAGGGCCTCGGGGTCCCGGCTGATCCCCTCCCACTCGAGGTAGAAGCGGTTGTCGCGGTCGTAGTAGCCCTGGGCGTAGCTCGGGTGGCA
>DATLZP010000088.1:0-2052 GCA_035573935.1 Actinomycetota bacterium | reverse complement strand
GGCGCTTGTACGCCGCGTCGACGAGCCGGTAGAACCCCTCGGCCGCGTCCTGGCCGACCGGGAGCATCCCGATGTCGTCCACGACCACGAGGTCCGCCCGGAGCAGCCTGGCGATCGCCCGGTGGACCGACCCGTCGGTGCGGTGCCACAGCACCAGGGCCCCGAGCGACTCGAGGGAGAACCAGGCGACGCGCATGCCCCTCGTGACGGCGAGGTGCCCGAGGGCCTCGAGGAGGTGGCTCTTGCCGGTGCCCGACGGTCCGCAGGCCGCCAGGTTCCCCCCGGCGTCCGATCCGCTCGAGCGTGCGGAGGGCCCGCTGCGTGGGTGCGGGGATGGAGGAGGCCTCCTCGTCCCAGGCCTCGAACGTCTTGCCCGAGGGGAATCCCGCGGCCTTCAGGCGGGAGGGGCCGCCCCGGATCGGTCCCGGCCCGCCACCTCCTCCTCGAGCAGCACCTTGAGCACCTCGGCCGGGTCCCACCGCTTGCGCCCTGGCGGTGGCCAGGACCTCCGGGGCGACCCGTCGGACGTGCGGCATCTCAAGCCGTCGGAGCAGGGGCTCGAGCTCCTCGAGCCTGGGGTCGGCGCCGCTCACCGGAGCCTCCCCCAGGCCGCCGTCCCCTGCTGGAGGCTGTGGCGCTCGCTCGCCCGGAAGAGCCCGCCGTCCACCCCGTGCACCAGGATCGCCTGGAGGTCCCCCTCGGCGAACCGCCCGGCAGCAGAGGCCTGGCCGAGCGCCCGGTCCACCGCCTTCACCGCGTGCAGCTTCGCGAGCGAGACGGCCTCGGCCATCTTGGCCCGGATCCGGGAGCATCCCGCGGCCGCCGCCTCGACGAGCCAGGCCCTGGCGCCCTCCCCGATCGAGAGGAACGCGGCCTCCTCGGCGCTCCCCGCCCTCGGCTCGCGGTGCGCCGGCCCGGGCGGTCGGGGCGGGTAGTGCTCCTCCGAGATCCGCGGCCTGCCGGGGGTGGAGAGCTCGTGACGGGCGACCTCGACCGGGCCCGCGGCCGGATCGACGTGCACGATCACGACCTCGCCGCCGTGGCGCCTCACCCAGACCCGCTCGCCCACGAGCCGGTGCGGCACCGAGCAGCGGACGCCGCCGAAGGAGATCGTGGAGCCGAACGAGACCGTGCGGGTCTCCCCGAACGCCGCGGTGAACGGCGTCCCCGGCACCGGGTGCAGGTGGGCTCGCTCCTCGAGGAGCATCTCGGCCGGTGCCCGGCGGGTCTCCCGGTGAGGCCGGCCGTTCACCTCCTCGCAGAACGAGGCGCACGCCCGCTCGAGCGCGGCGAAGGAGCCGTAGGCCGGGAGCAGGTTGGCCTCGGTCGGGACGAGGTCGGCCTTGGCCACCCGGACCGTCGCCTCCGATCCGCCCTTGGACGGCAAGGAAGAAGGCGCTGTGTCTCCGCTCACCCGTGCTGAGTCCTGTTGGCGTCTTGGTAGGCAGAGAGGTCTCCGCGTGTTCACACCGCGGATGTCGGACCAGCGCGAGCACACAATCCCACCCCCAGCTCCTGGAGGAAGTCTCAATCCTTGAGAACGCCCCGAACCTCGACCACCGGGTACGCCACGTCGCTCGTGGAGCTGACCTCCCCGAGCGAGCCGGTCTCGGTGCGGCCGTGGCCCTCGTACGTGTACGTCCCGGTCCACACCACGTCCACCCTGACCACGTAGTCGTCCTTGGTCTCGTAGACGTGGGTCGCCGAAGGCTCCCCTTCGGTCCCCGGCGACTTGCTCACGTGGGTGGCCCCGTCGCCCATGATCCAGTGGTACTCCGTCGGCGTGGCGGTCGCCCGCACCCGGAATCCGCGGATCCTGACCGTCACCTGGACCGGGCCGTCGATGTTCTCGCACCAGACCCGGGTCTCCATCCCGGTCAGGCCCTCGCCCTCCGGGCTGATCCCAATCTCGCACGGGGGCAGCGGGGCCCGGTCGAAGATCTCCGTGACGCTCGGTGGGGTGGGGACGGGCTCGGCGTTGGGGTCCGCGCAGAACTCGTCCACGACCTGGCCGGTGGCGGGGTCGAGCACCAGCATCCAGAACCCGTCCCC
>DATLZP010000087.1:0-2916 GCA_035573935.1 Actinomycetota bacterium | reverse complement strand
GGCCGGCAGGGGCCGGCCGCCGGTGGTCGGTCCCGTGGCCTCCTCGGCCGTCCGCATCACGTCACCCCTTCACCACGCCGACGGGGCGGAGCCGGGCCACCTTCCGGGACAGGCCGGCACCCTCGCACACGTCGACGACCTCGGATACGTCTTTGTACGCGTAGGGAGCCTCCTCGGCAAGCAGGCCCCAGTGGGCGGCGGCCAGCGTGATGCCCCGCGCCTCCAGCTCCTCCCGGACCTGATGCCCGGTCTTGAGCTTCTTCGCCCTGGTCCGGGACATGGCCCGGCCCGCCCCGTGGCAGGTGGAGGCGAAGGCCCGGGCGGCGGATGTCTCCGTCCCCACCAGCACGTAGGACGCCGTCCCCATGCTCCCGGGGATCAGCACCGGCTGGCCGATCGGCCGGTACGCGTCGGGCAGCTCGGGGTGGCCGGGCCCGAAGGCTCGGGTGGCCCCCTTCCGGTGCACGCAGAGGACCCGGCGGCGGCCGTCGACCTCGTAGGGTTCCAGCTTGGCCAGGTTGTGGGCCACGTCGTAGACGACCTCCACGCCGAGCTCGCGGGGGGCGCGCCCGAAGGCGTCCCCGAACGCCTCCCGCACGCCGTCGGTGAGGACGTGGCGGTTGGCCCGGGCGAAGTTGGCCGCCGCCCGCATCGCCCCCAGGTAGCGCTGGGCCGCCTCGTGGGCCAGCGGGACGCAGGCCAGCTGCCGGTCGGGGACCTCGATCCCGAGGTCCGGCATCAGCCGGTCCATCACCTTCACGTGGTCGGTGCAGACCTGGTGGCCCATCCCCCGGGAGCCGGTATGGAGCATCACGCAGACCTGACCCACGAACAGCCCCATGGCGTTCGCCGCCCGGTCGTGGAAGATCTCCTCCACCACCTGGACCTCGAGGAAGTGGTTCCCCGCCCCCAGCGAGCCGAGCTGGGGGGCTCCCCGCTGGATCGCCCGGTCCGAGACCTGGCCGGGGAGCGCGTCGTCGAGCACGCCGCGGTCCTCGCAGAACTCCGCGTCGCGCTCCGTCCCCACGCCCCGGGACAGCGGGAACCGGACCCCCTCCAGGAGGACCTTCTCCGCCTCGCCCCGGGACAGCCGCATCCGGCCCTTCGTCCCGACCCCCCGCGGGATGTGGCGGCCCAGGGCCTGCACGAGCGGACCGATCCGCGGCCGGACCTCCCGTTCCCACTCGAGCTCGGTGCGGATCAGTCGGACGCCGCAGGCGATGTCGAAGCCGACGCCGCCGGGCGAGATCACGCCGTCCCCCTCGGGATCGGTGGCCGCCACCCCGCCGATGGGGAACCCGTAGCCCCAGTGGATGTCGGGCATCGCGTACGAGGCCCCCACGATCCCGGGGAGCGTGGCCACGTTGGCCACCTGTTCGATCGCCCGGTCGTCGATCGCCTTGCGGATCAGCGCGTCGCTCGCGTACACGATCCCCGGGACCCGCATCCCGGGCACGGCCCCCACCGGGACCTCCCAGACGAACGGCTCGACCTTCCTCGGCTCCATCGCCCCCACCGCCTACACGTCCAGGAACACGCGGAGCTCGACGCTGCCGTCGGGCCGCTCCTCCACCGCGAGCTGATGATAGGTCGCCGCCTTCACCCCCACGCCCTCCTGCTCCCCGGGCAGCGGGACCAGCTCCACCTCGACGTCGGCGTCCGCGGGGCCGGCCCGGCGGACCCGGACGTCCCCGAACCCCGCTCCCTCGGTCTCGTGGAGGAACAGGAGCTCGTTCAGCAGGTCAACGGCCAGGGCGCCGGGGTCCGCGGCCGACAGGTGCAGGACGCGGCGCTCCCCCGGCCCCTCCCGGGCCGCGCCCAGGAGCTCCGCCAGGCCCCGGGCCGCGGCCTCCAGGGCCTCGGCCAGGGATCCCCCCCGGGCCCGGATCCCCACGTCGGCCGTGTGCTCGAGGATCTCGTAGCCTGCGCTCACCGCACCTCAACCCGGGCCGAACGGCCCGCCCAGGGCCCGGACGTGGAGGGGCGCCAGCACCGCCGCCGCGAGGAGCGCGGCCAGCCAGTCGCCGACCCCCGCCGGGCGGGGCTGGATGAGGAGGGCACCGGCCGCCACCAGGCCGCCCCCCACGGCGGCCAGCCCCGCCACCACCGGGGGCGAGAGCCTCGTCCGGAGCGGCATCCCCGCCGCGAACAGCGCCGCCCCGCCCGCCACGACCAGGACGCTCCCCGGCCAGGGATCCATGCCGGCCATGCTAGACCTATCCCCGTGCCGCACGGGGCGGTGGCGCGCGACCTCCGGCTGCTGCTCGTCGTCCAGGCCCTCCGGGCGTTCGCCTACGGGGCGGGGAGCGTCCTGATCGGCTCGGCCCTCGCCGCGTCCGGCCGGTCGGGCCTCCAGGCCGGCGCGGTGTTCGCAGCGATGCTGGCCGGGAACTCCCTGGCCTCCCTCCTGGTGGGGATGCGGGCGGAGCGGGTGGGCCGCCGCCGGCTCTACCGATGGCTCCTCGCGCTGATGGGGGCGGCCGGCGCGGCCTTCGCCCTCACCGAGGCCACCCCGCTCCTCCTGCTCGCGGCGCTCACCGGCACCCTGTCCACCGACCCCAACGAGTCCGGGCCCATCACCTCGCTGGAGCAGGCCATGATCGCCGAGGCGCCCCGCACGGCCCGGATCCGGACGTTCGGGCGCTACAACGCGGTGGCCTACCTCGCGGGGGCGGCGGGGTCCCTCCTGGCCGGGGTGCCCGCCGCCCTGCGGGAGGCCGACCCCGCGGTGCCGCCCGACCGGTGGTGGCTCCTCCTCTTCCCGGTCGTGGCCGCCGCCTCGGTGGGCGTGGCCGGGCGGCTCTCGCCGCGGGTCGAGGCCTCGGGCTCCCCGGCCGGGGCGGCCCGCCCCCTCGGCTCGTCCCGATCCACCGTGGCCCGGCTCGCGTCGCTGTTCGCGCTGGACGCGTTCGCCGG
>DATLZP010000086.1:0-2940 GCA_035573935.1 Actinomycetota bacterium | reverse complement strand
CACCGTGAAGTAGTCGGGGCCGGCGTACCGGCCGTGCCGTTCCTTCCAGATCTGCATCAGGAGGTCGTTGAGGAGCGTCGAGGCCCCGATCCGGAACAGGTCCGGCGAGAGCCACTCGGGCCCGAGGGTCTCGTGGACCAGCACGAGGTACTGCACGGCCTGCTTGGCCTTCCGCACCCCGCCCGCCACCTTCACGCCCACCCGGACCCCGGTCTCGGCCTCGAAGTCCCGGGCCGCCTCCATCATGCAGAGCGCGGCGGGCAGGCTCGCCCCCCGGCCGATCTTCCCGGTCGAGGTCTTGATGAAGTCGGCCCCCGCCGCCATCGCGAGCACCGACGCCCGGCGGACCTGGTCGTAGGAGCCGAGCTCCCCCACCTCGAGGATCACCTTGAGGTGGGCGGCGCCGGCCGCCTCCCGGGCCGCGACCAGCTCCTCGAAGGCCTGCCGGTAGCGCCCGCCGAGGAAGAGCGACCGGTTGAGCACCACGTCGACCTCGTCGGCCCCCTGCTCCACCGCCCACCGGACCTCGGCCAGGCGGGCGTCGAGGGGGCCGAGCCCTGCCGGGAACGCCCCGCCCACGCTCGCGACCCGGACCCCGCTCCCCCGGAGCTGCTGCACCGCCACCGGGACGAGCTGGGGGTAGACGCACACCGCGGCCACGGGCGGGATCCCGGGGTCGGTGGGGTCGGGCCGGACCGCCTTGGCGCAGAGCGCCACGACCTTCCCGGTCGTGTCGGCGCCCTCGAGGGTCGTGAGGTCGGTGCAGCGGATCGCGAGGTCGAGGGCGAAGAGCTTCGCCTCCCGCTTGATCGAGCGCTTCGCGAGCGAGGCGGCCCGCTCCTCGAGCCCCACCGCGTCCACCGGCGTGGCACGTGCGACGAGCCTGCCGGCCTCCCGTGGATCGAAGGCCGGACGCGACAGGGACGTTCGGTCGCGGGGCTGGACGGCCACCGAGCTGCTCCTCCTCGCGGGCCATCGTAGTCGAACCGCCCCCCGACGGCCCCGCTCAGCCGGCGCCGCCCTCTTCCAGGATGCGGCGGAACACTGGCCTCGGAGAGCCGGCGGAGGTCAACTCCTGCCGATAGAAGCCGTTCTCGGGGATCGTGACGAGCGTCCTCCGGGTCGGGGCGTTCCCCGTGTAGACGGGGAACACGTGCGTCAGGTCACGGACCCGGCTCGCTCCGCCCGGGGAGCTCCAGGCCACGCTCGAGCCGGCCGCCAGGGTGGCCCGGCGACGCCCATCCCGGTCAGGAAGCTCCGCCCGCTGATCCGGTGGGCGGTGCCCTCCTCCCCGCGAGCGCGCACCGTCTCCGTCGTGCCCGCCGGGCACGTCTCGCACCTCCTTCCCTCCGCCCCTCCGCCGGGGGAGGTCGCGACCGGGGGCCTCGGCGTTCAAGGCGGCCCGGCGCCGGCGGGGTTCTCCCCGGGGGCGGCCGCCCGTACGATGCGGCCGTGGGCGCCGAGCGGAGGACCCCCTGCCTGATCGGGCGGGACGGGGAGCGCGCCGAGATCGCGCGGTTCCTGGACCGGGTCGGCGACCTCCCGGCCGCCCTCGTCCTCCGCGGCGAGATGGGGGCGGGGAAGACGACGCTCCTCGACGACGTCGTCCAGCAGGCCCTGGCCCGCTCCTACCGGGTGCTGCGGGCGGCCCCCGCCGAACCGGAGCGGGACCTCTCGTTCGGCGTCCTCCGGGACCTGTTCGACCAGGCCTTCGAGCTCGTCGCCGATCGACTGCCCGCTCCGCAACGTACCGCCCTCGCCGTGGCGTTGCTGCGGGAGGAGCCCGGAGAGGGGTACCACGGAGCTGCGGCCGTGGCGGCGAGCACCCTCTCCGCCCTCCGAGCGCTCTCGATGCTCGGCCCGGTGCTGCTCGTGATCGACGACGCGCAGTGGATGGACCGGGCGACCGCGGACGTCCTGGGGTTCGCCCTCCGCCGGCTCCGCGCGGAACCGGTGGGGCTGGCCCTCGTGCAGCGCCTGAGCGGCGACGAGCCCCTCCCCTCTCCCCTCGATGGGTGGCCGGCCGAGCGGACCGTACTCCTCTCCATCGGACCGCTCAGCATGGGCGCCGTCCACGTCCTCCTCCTCGAGCACCTGGGCATCTCCCTTCCCCGTCCGCTCCTTAGGAGGGTCCACTCGACCTCCGGGGGGAACCCCTTCTTCGCGCTCGAGATCGGTCGGGTCCTCGCGTCGGGCGCCCCCCCGCTCGACGAGCCCCTCCCGATGCCCGTGACGCTCCGGGGCCTGCTCCGGCAGCGGCTCTCGGCGCTCCCCACCGCCGTGCGGGAGGTCCTCGCGGTCGCCTCCGCGATGACCCGCCCCACCGTGGCCGCGATCGAGGAGCTCGTCGGTGGGAGCGCCGCGGAGCTACTGGAGGAGGCGGCCGATGCCGGCATCCTGGCGGTGGACGACGAGCGGGTGCGGTTCACGCACCCCCTCCTCGCCGCCCAGGCGTACGCGGAGATCCCGCCGGCCGCCCGCCGGCGCCTCCACCGACGGCTGGTCGCGACCGCGACCGATCCGGTCGACCGGGCCCGCCACCTCGCCCTCGCCGTCTCCGGCCCCGACCCGGAGGTCGCGGCGGCGCTGGAGCACGCCGCGTCCGCCGCGGCTCGCCGCGGGGTCCCTCGCATGGCGGGGGACCTGGCGGAGCGGGCGGCCGATCTCACGCCCCGGGGAGGGGACGCCGAGGCCGGTCGGCGGAGGCTCCAGGCGGCGCGGTTCCACTTCCTGGCCGGCGACACCGAACGCGCCAGGGACATCCTCACCGCGCTCGTGGAGGGGTCGCCCCCCGGAGGGGTCCGTTCCGAGGCCCTGGCCACCCTGGGGCGGATCCACCTCTTCACCGACGACCTCGACCGGGCCGCCGCCCTCCTGGCGGAGGCGGTCGCTGGGGCCGGGGGGAGCGACCGCCTGCGGGCCGAGGTGGAGGAGGGGCTG
>DATLZP010000085.1:0-2890 GCA_035573935.1 Actinomycetota bacterium | reverse complement strand
GGGGTTCATCGCGTACGCGATGGCCGACCGTCCGGGGATCGCCCCCGGCCTGGTGGGCGGGCTCGTGGCTCGGGAGGTCGGGGCCGGGTTCCTGGGCGGGCTGATCGCCGGGCTCCTGGCCGGCTGGCTGGTGAACCAGCTGAAGAGGCTCCCGCTCCGGGGCACGCTGCAGCGGATGATGCCGATCCTCGTCTACCCGATCGGCGGCGCGGTGGTGGTCGGGATCGTGATGCTCCTGATCGTGGGGGAGCCGGTGGCGGCGGCGAACCGGGCCCTGGCCAGCTGGCTCGACGGGCTGTCCGGCGCCAACGAGGTCCTGCTGGGCATCATCATCGGGGCGATGATGGCCTTCGACATGGGCGGGCCCGTGAACAAGGTGGCCTACACGTTCGGGCTCCTGTCGCTCGAGGCGGGGAACTTCCAGATCATGGCGGCCGTGATGGCGGCCGGCATGACGCCGCCCATCGGGATGGCGCTGGCCACGGTGCTGCGCCCCCGGCTCTACAACGACAGCGAGCGTCGGGCCGGCGAGGCCGCCTGGGTCATGGGCGCCTCGTTCATCACCGAGGGCGCGATCCCGTTCGCGGCCGCCGATCCGCTCCGCGTGATCCCGTCGCTCATGGCGGGCTCGGCGGTGGCCGGCGTGCTGTCGTTCCTGTTCAACGCGACGCTCCGGGCCCCCCACGGCGGGATCTGGGTCGTGGGGCTGATCGGGAACTGGCCGCTGTACCTCCTGGCCATCGCGGCGGGCGCCGTGGTCACGGCCGTCCTCGTGAACGTGCTGAAGGCGTTCCACCGGCCGGCGGCCCAGCGGGCCGAGCTCCGGGAGGTGCGGGCCGGTGCCTGAGGCGACGGTGGTGCTGCGGAACGCGAGCGGGCTCCACGCCCGCCCGGCCAAGGTCTTCGCCCGGGCGGCGGCGGCCACGCCGGCGGAGGTCGTCGTGGTGAAGGACGGGCGGGAGGTGAACGCGAAGTCCGTGCTCTCGGTCCTCACGCTCGATTGCCACCGGGGGGACGCGATCCTGATCCGGACGAGCGGGGAGGGCGCCGAGGAGGCGCTCCGGGAGCTCGTGGCGCTGGTCGAGTCGGGCCTGGGGGAGGAGGCGGGGTGAGCGACGGGTCGGCCGGGCGGCGGTGGTCGGGATGAGCGCCACGCTGCGGGGGCGGGGGGCGGCCCCGGGGGCCGCCCTCGCCCCGGCCTTCCTCCTCCTGGAGCAGGACCTCCTGCCGGAGGAGCTGCCGGCCGAACCCGCCGGCCCGGCGGAGGAGGAGGTGGGCCGGCTCCGGGCGGCGCTGGACCGGGCGGGGCAGGAGCTCCGCGCGCTCGCCGAGCGGGTCGCGGCCACGGCGGGGCCGGAGGAGGCCGAGATCTTCGAGGCCCACGCCGAGTTCGCCGCCGACCCCGAGCTGCGGGCCCTGGCCGAGGGGGCGATCGCCGAGGGGGCGTCCGCGGAGCGGGCGGTGGCCCGGGCCTTCGGGGCGTTCCGCGAGCTCCTGGCGGCCTCGGCCAGCGAGTACCTGGCGGCCCGGGCCGCCGACCTGGACGACGTGCGGGACCGGGTGGTGCGGATCCTCCTCGGTCGGAGCACCGGCGGCGACGTCCCCCGGGTCCGGTCGGTGGTCCTGGCCCACGAGCTCACCCCGTCGCAGACCGCGAGCATCCCGCCGGAGGTCCTGGCCGGCATCGTCACCGAGACGGGCTCCCCGACGAGCCACGCGGCCATCCTCGCCCGGGCCCTGGGCATCCCGGCGGTGGTCTCCTGCCCCGGCCTCCTGGCGGCGGCCACCCAGGGGATCGAGGTCGCGGTGGACGGCCGCACCGGGGAGGTGATCGTGGGGCCGGGGCCCGCGGAGCGGGAGGCCATCCTCCGCCGGATGGAGGAGGAGGAGTACCGCCGGGCGGAGCTCGCCGTCCTCCGCGACGAGCCCGGCCGGACCGCCGACGGGGTCCGGGTGGAGCTCGCGGCGAACATCGGCTCGATCCAGCACGTCCCGGCGGCGGTGGAGGCGGGCGGGGAGGGGAGCGGCCTCGTCCGCACGGAGTTCCTCTTCCTGGACCGCACCACGGCCCCCACGGTCGAGGAGCAGGCCGGGTTCTACGAGGAGGTCCTGCGGGCCTTCCCCGGGCAGCGCGTCGTCTTCCGCACGCTCGACGTGGGCGCCGACAAGCCGCTGCCGTTCGTGGAGCGGGAGCCGGAGGAGAACCCGGCCCTCGGGCTGCGCGGCATCCGGCTCAGCCTGGAGCGCGGCGACCTGTTCCGCGACCAGCTCCGGGCCCTGCTCCGGGCCCGCGAGCGGGCGGGCGAGGCGGCCGGACGGCTGGCCATCATGTTCCCGCTGGTCTCGGTGGTGCGGGAGCTGCGGGCGGCCCGAGGCATCCTGGAGGAGGTGGCCCGGGAGGAGGGCCGGGACCTCGCGGGGATCGAGGTGGGCGTGATGATCGAGGTCCCCTCGGCCGCGCTCGCCGCGCACCGGTTGGCGGCCCACGCGGACTTCCTGTCGATCGGGACGAACGATCTCCTCCAGTACCTGTTCGCCGCCGATCGGCTGGTGGGGGCGGTGGCCGATCTCGCCGACGTGCTGGAGCCCGAGGTCCTCCGCCTGATCGGTGGGGTGGTGGACGCCGGGCACGCGCAGGGGGCCTGGGTCGGGGTGTGCGGGGAGGCGGCCGGCGACCCCACGGTCGCCGCGGCCCTGGTGGGCCTGGGCGTGGACGAGCTGTCCATGACCAGGGTGGCCATCCCGGAGGTGAAGGACACGCTCCGCCGGCTCACGGTCGAGCGGTGCCGGGAGGCCGTCCGGGCGGCGATCGACCTGGCGGAGGACGGCGGGCAGGCCCGGCGGATCCTCGAGGAGCGGCTGGGCACCGGTCCGTCGGCCTGACGGCCGG
>DATLZP010000084.1:0-5619 GCA_035573935.1 Actinomycetota bacterium | reverse complement strand
GACCGGAACGCCTCCCGGATGATGGCCGGGGCGCTCCCGGTCCCGGCGAACGCGCCGGCGCCGACCGCGGCGGCGAGCACCGCCGCGGCGCCGGCCACGACCTTCCCACGACGGGTGAGCGGCACGGGGACCTCCTGTGTTCGTCTCGGGGGGCACGCGGGCACGGTCGAGCGACCGGGGGCCGATGCTAGCGGCTGGGCGCCGGAGCCTCAACGACCCGGATCGACTCACCGGGGATGTCCTCCGAGCCCCGGCCGTGCCTCATCCGAGGATGTCCTCCGAGAGCCGGCCCTTCCCCGGGGTCCGGCGGCCGCAGGCAGGAGGGTCCGGTGGGGCTTTCGATGGCAGAGCGCAAGGCGTGACGAAGCAGATGGCCGGGCGGTACCGGGGAGGGACCGAGACCGAGATGACGTGCGTCAACGGGCCACGGGGGCCGGTCACATCTCCTCGAGGCGGCGGATCCGCTCCTCGATCGGCGGGTGCGTCGAGAACAGCCGCTCCAGCCATCCCGTCCGCTCCCCCTCGAACCGGGAGGGCTGCGAGAGCCACAGGTGCGCGGTGGCGGCGTGGCTGGCCCGCATCGGGACGTCGCGGGCGCCGGCGATCTTCCGCAGGGCCGAGGCCAGCCCGGGGGGGTACCGGGTGAGGAGCGCGCCCTGGGCGTCGGCCAGGAACTCCCGCTGCCGGGAGACGGCGAACCGCACCACCTGCGCGGCGAGGGGCGCGAGGAGCAGGAACGGGATGGCGAGGAGCGCGAGCGGCTCCCCGCCCCGGCGCCGGCCGCCGGAGCCGCCCCAGAGCGACGCCCGCAGGAACAGCTCCGAGAGCAGCACCACGGCCCCCACCAGCGTGGCCACGATGGTCCCCACCAGGACGTCCCGGTCCACCACGTGGGCGAGCTCGTGGGCCACCACGCCCTCCAGCTCCACCCGGTTCATCGTCTCGAGGAGCCCCCGGGTCACGGCCACCGAGGCGTGGGCGGGATCGCGGCCGGTGGCGAAGGCGTTCGGGGCCCGCTCCGGGATCACGTACACCCTGGGCTTGGGGATCCCCGCCGCGATGGCCAGGCCCTCCACGATGTTGTGGAGCCGCGGCTCCTCCTCCGGCGAGACCTCCCGGGCCCGGGCCGAGGCCAGCACGACCCGGTCGCCGTACCGGTAGGAGCCGACGGCCATCAGCCCGGCCACGATCGTGGCCGCGACGAGCCCGGCCGGCCCCGAGCCGAGCCAGGCCCCGACGGCCCACCCCACCGCCGCCAGGAGCAGGACGGCCCCCGCGATCAGCAGCACCGACCTCCGCCGGTTCGCGGCGATCTGCTCGTACACCGGCTAGAGGTCCACCCCCACCGGCCCCCGGACCGGCTCCTCGATGTCGAAGAAGTCGCGGGGGGCGAACCCGAACAGGCGGGCCACGAGGCTCGAGGGGAACGAGCCGATCAGCGTGTTCAGCCGCATCACCTGGTCGTTGTAGAACTGGCGGGCGTAGGCGATCTTCGACTCGGTCGCCGTGAGCTCCTCCTGGAGCGCCAGGAACTGCGCGCTCGCCCGGAGCTCGGGGTAGGCCTCGGCCACGGCGAGCAGCCGGCGGACGCCCCGCGTCACCTGGTCCTCGGCCTGGGCCTGGTGGGCGACGCCCCGGGCGTCGATGGCCCGGGCCCGGGCCTCGGCCACCCGCTCGAACAGCTCCCGCTCGTGGGCCGCGTAGCCCCGGACGGTCTCCACGAGGTTCGGGATCAGGTCGTACCGCCGGCGGAGCTGGACGTCGATCTGGGACCAGCCGTTGTCGACGCGCGTCCGGAGGGCCACCAGCCGGTTGAACGTGACGATCCCGTAGAGGAGGACCGCCCCCGCCGCCACCGCCGCCACCCACCACAGCTCCACGAGACCATCGTAGCGGCCCCTCAGGCTCCGGCGGCCCGTCCGTACAGCTCCTCCAGGCGGGCCGCCACCCGCTCCCAGGCGTAGGACGCCGCCCGGCGCCGCCCGGCCTCGCCCAGCCGGCGGGCCAGGTCGGGGTCCCGGAGCACCCGGACCAGGCGGGCGGCCAGGGCGGCGTCGTCCCCGGGCGGCGCCAGGAGCCCCTCCTCCCCGTCCCGCACCACCTCCCGGTAGCCGGGGATGTCGGTGCAGACCACGGGGAGGCCGGCCGCCATCGCCTCCACCAGCACGATCCCGAAGCTCTCCTGCCCGGTGGCGGCGGCCACGAAGGCGTGGCAGGCGGCGTGGTAGGCGGGGAGGTCCTCGTGGGGCACGGCCCCCAGCGTGACGATCCGCCGGGCCGCCTCCGCCGGCGCGCCCTGGAGGGCCCGGCGGTCCCGGCCGTCCCCGGCCACCACCAGCCAGGCGTCGGGGACCTCCCGGAGGACGCGGGCGAACGCCCGGAGGGCCACGGGGAAGCCCTTCTGCGGGTCGAGCCGGCCCACCCACAGGATCCGAGGGCCCTCGGGCAGCCCGCCCGCGGGCACGGCCCGGGCGAAGCGCTCGACGTCCACCCCGTTCGGCACGATCTCCACCGGCCCGGGGAAGGCCCGGGCCAGGAACGCCGCCGCCGCCTCCGAGACCGCCACCCGGACCCGGAGCCGGCCCCACAGCGGGCGGAGGGCCGGGGCCACCGCCTCCAGGAGGCGGGAGCGGCCTAGGTAGGCGTGGAAGGTGGCCACGACCGGGGCCGGCGCGCTCCAGGCGGCGGCCATCGACGTGCTGGGGGTGAACGGCTCGTGGACGTGCACGACGTCCGGCCGGAAGGCCCGCAGGGCCCGACCCACCGGCCGGAGCGTCCAGGGCCAGGGGGCGATCGGGGCGACGGTCCCGGCGTAGGGGATCCGGACCGGGCGGCCCACGGCCCGGACCCACGCCTCGGCCGGCGCCCCCCCGGCCGGGGCCAGGACGAGGACCTCGTGCCCACGGGCCCGGAGGGTCCGGGCCAGGCCCCGCACGTGGACCTGGACCCCGCCGGGCGCCACCCAGTCGTAGGGGCAGGCCAGGGCGACCCGCACCGGGCTACCGTGGCCAGGCCGGCTGGAACATGTGCCAGTCGGCCGGGTTCGCCGCGATCAGGCGCTCGAACGCTCCCCCCATGCGGGTGGTGAGGGCCCGGACGTCCGCCCGCTGGTCCCCGGACCGGGGAACCTCGATCGGCCGTCCCACGCGGAGCGTCCACCCGTCCGGGTCGCTGGCCGCGGCGCAGACCAGCAGGGGCGCGCCGGTGGTGAGGGCGAGCATCGCCGGGCCGGCCGGGAGGCGCCGGGGGGCCCCGAACATCTCCACCTCGATCCCCCGGCCCGTGAGGTCGCGGTCGGCGACCAGCCCGACGATCCAGTTGTCCCGGAGGAAGCCCTGGAGCTGCTCGGTCACCCGGGCCCCCCGCTCCAGGGGGAGGATCCGCAGCCCGATCCGCTCCCGGTGGCGGAGGAACAGCCGGAACAGGCGATCCGGGCGGAGGCGCTCGGCCACCGCCACCACGCGGTAGCCGTGCAGCGCGAGCCAGCGCCCGGCGACGTCCCAGTTCCCCATGTGCGGCATCACGCCGACCACGCCCCGGCCCGCGGCGAGCGCCTCGTCCAGCCGCTCCAGGCCCTCCACCCGGAACCGCCGCTCCAGCTCCTCCCGGGGGATCGTCGCCGCCCGGAACGCCTCGTGCCAGTACCGCGCGTAGAGGTCGAAGGCGTCCCGGGCCGTGGCGGCGACCAGGGGATGGTCGGGGGGGAGGCCGAGGACCTGTCCCATGTTCCGCCGCACCGTCTCCCGAACGCCGGGGAGCGCGGCGTGGGCCAGCCGGCCCAACGCCCGGAAGGCCCGTCGGCCGACCGGCTCGGGGAGGGTCCGGGCCAGCCGCTCGAGCCCGGCGTAGGCGTGGTAGGAGGCCCACTCCTTCGGGGTCTCCCGGCGCCGGGCGGTCGTCCCCCGACCCGGAGCCCGGTCCGCCGCCGCCCCCATGTTCACGCCCGCTCCTCCTTCGCCACCTGGCTGGCCCGCACGGCCGAGGCCAGGGCGGAGACGCCGGCCACGGCCCACACGGTCCACGCCAGCTGGCCGAGGGCCAGGCCGGCCGTGATCAGCAGGTACCGCAGGCCGCGGGTCTTCGCGCTCTCCTCCACCCCGTAGCCGAGCGACGCCCCGCGGGCCCGCACGTAGGCGCCGAGGAACGCGGCGGCCAGCGCCACCAGCGCCCCCAGCGCCGTGGCCGGCCGGGCCTGCCGGGCCGCCCAGGCGATCGTCCCCAGGACCGCGCCGTCGAAGGCCCGGTCCGCGAGCGAGTCGGCGATCCGCTCCAGGGGCCGGCCGCCGCGCTCCGCCCCCCGTCCCCCGACCACCAGGAGGGCCCCGGCGGCGGCCGTGGCCCCGCCGGCCGCCCGCATCCGACCCTCCAGCACCAGCCAGGCGGCCGCGCCAGAGAGCGCCACGGCGCCCACGAGGACGGGCATGGCCCACCCCGTGCCCTGGCCCCCCGTGGACATCGGCGGCGAGCGTATCACCGGCCCCGGGAGGCCCGAGGCCGGGCGCTAGGATAGGGGGCCCCGGACCGGACCCCCGATCGGAAGGGAGCCTGGGCGCCGATGAAGACCTACGAGGCGAAGGACATCCGCAACGTCCTGCTGGTGGGACACGGCGGAGCGGGCAAGACGACGCTGCTCGAGGCGATGCTCTTCACGGCCGGCGCGACGACCCGGATGGGCCGGGTCGAGGAGGGCAACACGGTCTCCGACCACGACCCCGAGGAGATCCGCAAGGGCATCAGCGTCTCCCTGGCCATGGCCCCGGTGGAGTGGCAGGGGGTGAAGCTCAACGTGCTCGACGCCCCCGGTTACGCCGACTTCGTGGGCGACGTCGTGGCGGCGGTGCGGGCGGCCGACGCCGTCCTCCTGGTCGTCTCGGCGGTGGACGGCGTGGAGGTCCAGACCGAGGTGGCCTGGGAGCTGGCCGTGGAGCAGGGGCTGCCCCGGGCCATCCTGGTGAACAAGCTGGACCGGGAGCGGGCCTCGTTCGAGCGGACCCTGGAGCAGCTGGTGACGGCCTTCGGCACCCAGGTGGCCCCCCTCGAGCTCCCCATCGGGGAGGAGCACGACTTCTCCGGCGTGGCCGACCTCCTCTCCCGGAAGGCGTACCGATACGACGGTGGCCCCCGGGGGACCGAGGGCGACTGGCCCGACGACATCGCCGGGAAGGCCGAGCCCTACCGGGAGAAGCTGGTGGAGGCCGTGGCCGAGTCCGACGACGCGCTGATCGAGCGGTACCTGGAGGAGGGCGAGCTGCCCGAGGAGGAGGTCCTCCGGGGCGTGAAGGCGGGGTTCGCGGAGGCCCGGATCGCGCCGGTCCTGGTGGCCGCGGCGGCGAAGCCGATCGGCGTGGACCGGGTGCTCGACTTCATCGCCACCGAGTTCCCCTCGCCCCTCGACCGTCCGCCGGTGAAGGTGATGACCAAGGACGGGGAGGAGCAGGAGCGGACCTGCGACCCGAACGGTCCCCTCACCGCGTTCGTGTTCAAGACGGTGTCCGACCCCTACGTCGGGCACATCACGATGTTCCGGGTCTTCTCCGGCCGGATGCGCCCCGACTCGAGCGTCCACAACGCCACGAAGGGGGCCGACGAGCGGGTGGGCCAGCTGTTCGCCCTCCGGGG
>DATLZP010000083.1:0-5239 GCA_035573935.1 Actinomycetota bacterium | reverse complement strand
CCGCCCGCAGCGCGCCCGGGGCCGGCCGCGCGGTGAGCACGCTCATGGACCCCCAGCCTACGCGAGGCCCGCGCGGGGCCCGCGGGCCCGCTTCGGGGCGGGCTCAAGCCGGGGCGCCGGGCGGCCGAGGTGGTACCAGGGGTGGGGGAGCGCTGGTAGACTCGGGCGCTGGTCCGCGACCCTCTCCGACCCCCTGAGGACATGATCAGCCTGCGCAACGTGTGGAAGACGTACCGGAACGGGGTCACCGCGCTCGAGGACGTGAGCGTGGAGATCGAGAAGGGCGAGTTCGTCTTCGTCGTCGGCCCCTCCGGGTCCGGGAAGTCCACGCTGATCCGCCTCCTGCTCAAGGAGGAGGAGGCCACCCGGGGGGAGATCTACGTGGCCGGGAAGGACCTCTCCAAGCTGTCCCAGTGGAAGGTCCCCTACCTCCGGCGGAACCTGGGCGTGGTGTTCCAGGACTTCAAGCTCCTGTCGGACAAGACCGTCTTCGAGAACGTGGCCTTCGCCCTGGAGGTGATCGGCAAGCCCAAGCACGTCGTGGACCAGCGGGTCCCGGAGATCCTGGACCTCGTGGGCCTGGGGGACAAGCTGAACGACTACCCCGACCAGCTGTCGGGGGGCGAGCAGCAGCGGGTCTCCATCGCCCGGGCCGTCGTGAACCGGCCCCTCGTGCTCCTGGCCGACGAGCCCACGGGGAACCTGGACCCGGCGACCTCCGTGGACATCATGCGCCTCCTGGACAAGGTGAACCGGATCGGCACGACCGTGGTCATGGCCACCCACGACCAGGCCATCGTGGACGCGATGCGCCGGCGGGTGCTCCAGCTGGAGGCGGGCCGGGTGGTGCGGGATCAGGCCCGGGGGGTGTACGCGTAGATGCTCCGCCGCCTCGACTACTACTTCCGGGAGACCTTCGTCGGGCTGAAGCGGAACGGCCTCGTGGCCTTCGCCGCGATCTCCACCGCGTTCATCGCCCTCCTCCTCTTCGGGATGGCCCTGCTGATCGGCCGGGAGTTCCGGTTGATCATCGAGGCGGCCACGGGCAACGTCGAGGTCGCGGTCTACCTCACCGACGACGCGGACGACCAGACCGTCCAGTACCTCACCGACCAGCTGCTCCGGGTGCCCGCCGTGGCCTCCGTGGACTACGAGAGCAAGGAGGAGGCCTACCGGCGCTTCCAGGAGCTCTTCGCGAACCAGCAGGCGCTGATCGAGAACGTGTCGCCCACCGCCCTGCCGGCCTCCCTCCGGGTGAAGCTCGACGACCCCGAGCAGTTCGCGCAGGTGGCCGCGGCGCTGGGGTGCCGGGCCGACGCCGGCGGGTTCTACCGCTGCGCGCAGCCGGGGATCGAGACCGTCCGCGACCAGCGGGAGTTCCTGAATCGGCTCTTCGCCGTGATCCGGGTGCTGTCGTTCGGCGTCGGCGCCATCGCCCTCGTGATGCTGGTGTCGGCCACCGCGCTGATCGCCAACACGGTGCGCATGGGGCTGTTCGCGCGTCGCAAGGAGATCGGGATCATGAAGCTGGTGGGGGCCACGAACTGGCGGATCCGGATCCCGTTCATCATCGAGGGGCTGGTGGAGAGCCTGATCGGGGCCACGGGGGCCATCGTCGCGCTGTTCATCTCCAAGGTGCTCTTCATCGATCAGCTCAGGAACCGGATCGCGTTCGTCCCCCTGATCGGGAACGAGGACGTGATCGCCACGATCCCCTGGCTGATCGGCGCGGGGGCCATCGTCGCCGTCATCGCGAGCACGCTCGGGATGCGGCGGTTCCTGGACGTGTAGGGCCGTGGCGGCGCGGGCCCGGGAGGGCGAGCGCACCGTCGCCACCAACCGCCGGGCGCGGTACGACTACGAGATCCTGGAGCGGGTGGAGGCGGGGATCGTGCTCACCGGGTCGGAGGTGAAGTCGCTCCGGGCCGGGCGGGTCTCGCTCTCCGATGCCTACGCCCGGATCCGCGACGACGAGGTCTGGCTGGAGGAGATGCACGTCGCGCCGTACGCGCAGGGACAGACCCGGGGGTACGAGCCGAAGCGGCCCCGCAAGCTCCTGCTCCACCGGGGGGAGATCGCCCGGCTGGTGGGCAAGACCCAGGAGCGGGGGCTCACGCTCGTCCCGCTCCGGGTCTACTTCCGCCACGGCCTGGCGAAGGTGGAGCTGGGGCTGGCCCGGGGGAAGCGGAAGCACGAGAAGCGGCGGGCCATCATCGAGCGGGAGCAGCGGCGGGAGATCGAGCGGGCCACCTCGCTCCGACGCTGAGCGGGTCGCCTGGCCGTATACTGGTGGTAACTGCATAGGGGGTGCACTGGCTTCGACCTGGGCGAGCACCGCCTGGGGGAAGCGGGCCGAGGTCCCCGGATCCTCGTACCAAAGCCGGGAACCTGAACAAGCGCCAACGACGAGTTCGCGCTCGCTGCCTAACTAGGCAGCCGTCCGCCCGGGACCGCCTGCGGCCCGGGGCCGGGCGTCACCGAGCAGGCTCGCGGCGGCGGCCCCGCCCGGTGACCGCCGCCGGACACCTGACCGGGCTGGCCGAGGGCCCTCCGCCTGCGGGAGGCCCCGAGGCGAGATGCGACCGCAGGCTGCGCCCGGAGAAGCCCCAGCCGGTCGCCCGGGGACGCGGGTTCGATTCCCGCCACCTCCACGATCCGAGCCCTGCGTGAACCGAGGAGCGGGGCGAACCGCGTGTGGCCCTCCCCGGCGTGGCGGGCCGGCTCTCGGCCCGGGCGACCTCCGCGTTGATCCCTGCGCCCGCTTGAAGGCGTCCGACGCCGATGCCTTATGTATCGCCGGTGTTCTCAACGCGTGGGACAGCGACCGCATAGGAGGCGGGAGATGAGACGTGTGAGCCTCGCCGCTGCGTCGGTGCTCGTGGCCGCGCTCGGCTCCTCTGTAGGGATGGCGGGGTCCACGACCACGGAGACGACCGGTGTGGTCCGGGTCGAGAGGGCGGTCGTGGATGCGTGGCACTTCGGTTGCCACGGCGACGCCTGTCAGGGAGGACCCTCCCCGTTCGAGGCGATCTCGGTCACCAGCCCCTCATCGGTGACGAGCGTGGACATCGTCGTCACCGTGACGATGGACTACAAGACGACCCCAGGCGACTCCGGTGTCGTCCGGATGCGCCTCAAGCCCGTCGGCTCACCGGCCGTGGCCATGAGGCCGGGGGACTTCACACTCGACTCCTCGGGGGCGTTCACCACTTCGACCTTGAGCTGGATCGCTAAGGACGTCCCGGCCTCGGGGGCGGACTACGAGTTCCAGCTCTTGGCGCTCCCACGCCACGGCCCGGGCGACGACCATTTCCACTTCCGCGGACGCCGCTTCACGATCGTCATCGAGATGTGGTCCGCGGGTTGATTCCCCGGAGGCGTCCTCGTCGGCCAGGATGGACCGCCGGAGCTCCTTATCTTGGCTGTGGCGCCCAGAGCCGACGTCGTGAGGTCACGCGGGCGAGGGGGGCAGGGTCCGGCCCCGGGCCTGACCCGCGCCGGGCTCACCAGGAGACCGGCGGCACCCCGTACGGGTCGGCCTCCGGGTAGCGGGTCGTCCCGTACCGCGACAGGTCGCGGCGGGCCAGGTCGGCGATGAACGAGGTCGGTAGCACGGCGGCGAACGACCGGTGCTCCAGGCGGTCCCGCCGGACCGTGTCCGGCGGGACGTAGGGGCCGATGTTCTCCCCGTAGCGGTAGTCGGCGAGGAAGGCCGCCACGTCCTCCGCGCTCACCCCGGCGTCCCAGAGCGCGGCCCGATCCAGGTAGACCTCGGAGGGGGCCACGGCCTGGATCAGCCCGAACAGGCTCACCCCGAAGGCCCGCTCCAGGTCCTCCTGGAGCTGGATGGGATCGATCCGGACCCCGCCGTTCGCGTCGATCAGCGGGCACTGGCCGTGGTCGGCCGTCACGATCAGGACCGCCCCGCCCGGCCCGAACCGCTCCTCCAGGAGGTCCGCCAGGCGCCCCAGCTCCGCATCCACCGCCGCCAGGACCTCGCCCACGTGGGGATCGTCCATGTTGTAGACGTGCCCGGCGTAGTCCGGGGCCTTGTAGTTCAGGTACAGCAGGTCGGTCACCTCGTCGTCCCCGATCGGCTCCGAGGCCAGCGTGGCCTCGACCAGCTCTCCCTGGTAGCGGACGATCGGCGAGGAGCAGCACATCGCCTTGCGCCCCTCGGGGTCGAAGGGGGAGGGGGGGAGGTCCGGGGAGCTCGCCGCCAGCTCCTCCAGCCGCTCCGGGGGCGGCACGCTCCGGGGGAGGCGGTAGAGCTCCGGGTGGTGGGGCTTCCAGCCGCCGCCCCCCATCTCATCCCAGAACACGCCGACCGGCGGCTCCCCCCGGGGGCGTCCGCCCCGGCCGAGCATCCCCACGTGCCACACCTGGTAGCCGATCTCCGCCACCCAGGCCCGGTCCCCGGTGGCCTCGGTCCACCGGTCGGCGAGCGTGGGGGCGAGGAGGAACGACGGGTCGATGCGGCCCGGCTCCCCCCAGGCCTTGCGGGGCCTGCCGTCGCGGCGGACGTTGTGGCCGGTGATCCCGTGGGTCCGGGGGAAGGCCCCGGTCCCGATCGTGGCGTGGGCGGCGGCCGTGACCGCGGGGAACGAGCCGGTGATCGCGTCGCGGTAGACCGCCCCGCCCCGCATCAGCCGACGCAGGTTCGGCCAGGCGTCGGGCCAGCGGGCCAGGACGTTCCAGCCGCCCCCGTCGATCACGAACGTCACGATGACCCTGGGGGGGCGGGGAGGGACGGGGGTCCCCGGGAGCGGCCGGCCGTCCGGGGCCCGGAACCCTTCGAAGCCCATCAGCCGGGCCGCGGTGGGCGCGAGGTCGGCGAGCGTCACCCGCTCGGTGGAGTCGGACGGCTCCACCAGGCCCGGCGCGTGCACGACGATCGGCACGCGCTCGGCGTACATCCACACCACCGCGTGGCTCGTCCGGGGGTCGTTGGGGACGAGGGAGCGGGACTCCTGGGGGTAGTTCGAGCTGGAGAACGGCGTCACCAGCAGCTGGAGGTCGCCGGAACGCTCGGGGTGGTAGGCCCGGACCACGAGCTCCAGGTACTCCGCGCCGAGGTCCCGGGCCATCCCCTCCAGGACCGGGCGGGGATCGGGCCGGAGGAGCCGCCGGAGGCCCCGTCCCACGGCCGCGCCGCCCCCCACCAGGGCCAGGGCGGCCAGGGCCCCCCGGGCCAGCAGGGCCCGCCGCCCGGCGTCCTCCGGGGCCCGGGCCCGCAGCG
>DATLZP010000082.1:0-2331 GCA_035573935.1 Actinomycetota bacterium | reverse complement strand
CCCGCCGGCCCGGACCACGTCGCCCGCCGCCTGGAGGTAAGCCAGGAGGGCCTCGGCCAGGTCGGCGCCGGCGGCGACGCCCCGGGCCCGCAGCGGCCGGGCCGCCGCGTCCCGGACCGCGGCCACGCTCGCTCCCTCCAGGAGCGGGTTCCTCCGGTGGAAGGCGGCGAGCTCGTCCCGGACGGCCCGGCGTACCGCGTCGTGGAGGGCGCCGGCCACCCACCACCGGCCGGCCCGGATCGCCCCCGCGATGGCGGGGGGATCCACGCCGGTCAGGGCGGCGAGGTCGGCGGCGGGGACGGCCCCCCGCTCCTCCACCAGGATCCGGGGGAGCTCCCCCCGGGCCGCGCCCAGGCGCCGCCGGAGGCGCGTCGCGGGGTCGGGGCCCGGACGGGCCGGCGGCTGGGGGTCGAGCACGATCCCCCCGGCCACCGTCTCCCTCCGTCCGGCCTCCCGGAGCACGAAGCGGTCGTGGACGTCGAGGACCAGGGGGGCGGAGAGGCGGATCCGGGCGAAGGCCTCGCCACCGGCCCGGAGCTCCTCCGCGTCGTGCAGCCGGATCCGAGCGTCCCGCTCGGCGGAGCCGGCGTGGAGCTTGTAGGCGCCCCGGGCCGTGAGGGGATGGGCCAGGCCCCGGACCGGACGGATCCGGGCGTCCAGGACGGCGGTGGGACGCCAGGCGCCGGGCGGGGCCAGCACGTCGCCCCGTTCCACGGTCTCCCGCTCCAGGCCGGCCAGGTTCGCCGCCACCCGGGAGACGGGCCGGGCCACGTCGATCGTCCGCTTGTGGGTCTGGAGCGAGCGGATCCGGGCCCGGGCCCCGCCCGGGAGGATCTCGACCTCCTGTCCCACGGTCAGGCGGCCCCCCACCAGCGTGCCGGTGACGACCGTCCCCGCCCCCCGGATCGTGAAGACCCGGTCGATGAAGAGCCGGGGCCGGCCCTCTTCCTCCGGTCGGGGGGCCGCGGCGAGCAGCGCGTCGAGCGCCGCCCGGAGCTCGTCCAGGCCGGCCCCCGTGGCGGCGGAGCAGGCGACGATCGGCGCGTCGCGGAGGGCGGTCCCGGCCAGCCGGGCCCGGACGTCGCGGGCCCGGTCCTCGACGGTCGGCGGATCCACCAGGTCGACCTTCGTGAGGGCCACGACGCCCCCGGCGGCGCCCAGCGTGTCCACGATCTCGAGGTGCTCCTCGGACTGGGGCTTCCAGCCCTCGTCGGCCGCCACCACGAAGAGCACGAGGCGGACCGGTCCCACCCCGGCCAGCATGTTCCGCACGAACCGCTCGTGCCCCGGCACGTCGACGAAGCCGATCTCCCGGCCCGAGGGCAGGGTGCACCAGGCGAACCCCAGGTCGATCGTGAGCCCTCGGCGCTTCTCCTCCTCCAACCGGTCGGGGTCGATCCCGGTGAGCCGGACGATCAGCGAGGACTTCCCGTGGTCCACGTGCCCGGCCGTGGCCACGACGTGCAGCGCCGGCTCCGGGGGCTCCGTCCCCGCGACCGGGGGCACGGGCTCACTCCTCGACGTCGTCGCCCTCCAGCGCGTAGGTGATGGCCCGGACCAGGTCGGGGAGCTCCCCGTCCCGGACCGTGCGGAGGTCGAACAGCACGTGGTCCTCCTCCACCCGGCAGAACACCGGGGGGCTCCCCGCCCGGAGCCGGGCGGCGAACGCCGGGGGGTCGGGGACCCGGAGGGCCACGCCGTGGGAGGGGAGCACCGAGCCCGGCATCGAGCCGCCGCCCACCGACGAGGCGAGGGGGACGGGACGGGCGCCCCGGAGGTCGCCGTCCAGCGACTCGGCCAGCCGCTGGGCCCGCCGCCTCAGGGCGTCCGCCGGTTCCCGGAGCATCCGCCACAGCGGGAGCTCGTCCAGGCGGCCGGCCGCGTACGCGGACAGGACCCACTCCAGCGCCGCCACCTGCATCTTGTCGACGCGGACGGCCCGGGCGATCGGGTGGCGGCGGAGCCGCTCCACGAGCGCCGCCCGGCCCAGGACGATCCCGGCCTGCGGTCCGCCGAGCAGCTTGTCGCCGGAGAACGTCACCAGATCGGCCACGGCCACGGCCTCGTCGGCCGCGGGCTCGTCGGCCGGAACGCCGTTCCACCGGTGGAGCAGGCCGGACCCCAGGTCGTGGAGGAACGGGACCCCGACCTTCGCCGCCAGGCCGGCCAGGGCGCCGGGCGGGGGGGACTGCGTGTAGCCCACGATCCGGTAGTTGCTGGGGTGGACCTTGAGCAGGAGGCCGGTCCGCTCCGAGAGCGCGGCCCGGTAATCGGCCAGGCGGGTCCGGTTCGTGGTCCCCACCTCGACCAGCTTCGCCCCCGAGGCGGCGA
>DATLZP010000081.1:0-8708 GCA_035573935.1 Actinomycetota bacterium | reverse complement strand
GGCTGATCGCGGCCGTGCTCGTGATCGCCGGGATCGTCACGATCCTCCGGGGCGGGGTCATCGCCGGGATCGCGCTCATCGTGCTGGGGTTGCTGATCGGCCCCGGCGGCGTGAGCATCTTCAACGTCTGACCTCCCCGATCGGGGAGGGGGCGACGCCCCCGGCCGCGCGCCGGGGGCGTCCGCCGTTCCCGGGGCCGTCCGTCAGGTGCGCGGTCCTCCCCCGTCGTCGTCCCCGATCCGGCGGGTGAGGGGGAGCCCGAACCAGAACCACGCCAGGAACGCCGCGAACGCGGCCGCGATCCCGGCCCCCGCCGCGGCGTGGAACAGGAGGTCGGCGATCAGGAAGACGGCGCCGCCCAGGGCCAGCCCGAGCGTGACCACGCCGGAGATGGCCAGGACGTTCGAGGTCCGGAGCATCCGCTCCTTGTCGTACTGCCGCCACCGGATCCGGTGGTAGGCCGTGGGGGCCATGAGGAGCACCGAGGCGACCCCCGTGAGGAGGAACGCGGCGAAGAAGACGTCCCGCTGGAGGGACGTCAGGGCCCCGAACCGCTGCGTGAACGGGACCGTCAGCAGGAACGCGAACAGGACCTGCACGCCGGGCAGCGCGACCCGCAGCTCGTTCAGGAGCTCGATCAGCTCCCGGTCCAGTCGTTCCTCGTGCCCCTCGTCCTCACCCATCCCCGCTCCTCCCCGGCCTTCGCTGGAGGGGCCGACCGGTGGATAGGATGCGGCCACCATGTCCCCCAGCGTCCTCCCGGGCGGGCCCGAGCCGGGGCCGCTCGCCGCCCTCGTGGAGCGCCTGAACGAGGTGCCGGCCGGCTCCCTCGTGGACGCCGCCTTCGAGGTGCTCGGCCCGCGGCTGGGGCTCCGCCACCTGTGGCTCTACGTCGCCGACTACGGGGCCAGGACGCTCGAGCCGGTCCCGTCCCGGTCGGTCCCTGGGCCGCCCCAGGGCTCGATCCCCGTCTCGGGGAGCCTCCCCGGCCGGGCGTTCGAGACCGGCCGGGCGCTGGAGGGGGCCGACGGGGACGGCACGACGCTCTGGGTCCCGATCCGCCAGCGGAGCGACAGCATCGGCGTCCTCGGGCTCGGCCTGGCCGCGCCGGGAGGGGCGGCCCCAGCGCTCGCCCCCGCGATCGGGCTCGTGATCGGGAGCTTCGTCGTGGGAGCACGCCGGCACAGCGACGTCTTCGAGATCGCGCGCGGGGCGCGGGAGCTGCGGTTGGCGGCGGCCATGCAGTGGGACCTGCTCCCGCTGCCGAGCTACATCGATCCCCACCTGGCCGTGGCCGGGCGCCTCGAACCCGCCTACGACATCGGGGGGGACGCGTTCGACTTCGCCGGCGGCCCGGAGCGGTTCGACGCCGCGGTGTTCGACGCGGTGGGCCACGGCGTGGGGTCCACGCTGCTCACGACCCTGGCCGTGGGGGCCTACCGCTTCAGCCGGCGGCGCGATCCGGATCTCGCCGACGTGGCGGCGGCGGTCGAGGGGGCGATCGCCCTCCACGCGGGGGTCGAGTCCTTCGTCACGAGCTTCCTCTGCCGCCTGGACCACGGGACCGGGCACATGCGGTGGGTGAACGCGGGGCACCCGCCGCCGCTGCTGGTCCGGGACCGATCGTGCTCCGAGCTGCTCTCCACCCGGCCCTCCCTCCCGTTCGGCCTGGCCGAGGGGGAGCGTGACGTCCAGGAGGTGGCGCTGCAGCCCGGCGACGCGATCCTGCTCTACACGGACGGCGTGATCGAGTGCCGGGACCCCCGCGGCGAGCCCTTCGGGGCCGAGCGGCTGGCCGACCTGGCCGGCCGGCACGTGGATCGGGAGGCGCAGCTCCCCACGATCGCCCGGCTGATCGTCGACGCGGTGCTGGAGCACGCGGGCGGGCGGCTGCGCGACGACGCCACGCTCGTCGTGCTGCGGTGGGCGGGGCCGGCGGGCGGGAGGTGAGCCGGCCGGCGGGGACACGCCCTCAGCCCTCCGCGCCTTCCCGGTCGAACGCCCCGGCGGTGGACGCGGCCGTGCGGAGGCGGGCGAGCGTCCGGGCCAGGAGCCTCGAGACGTGCATCTGCGAGATCCCCAGGTCCTCCGCGATCTGGGTCTGCGTGAGCCCGCGGAAGAACCGGAGGTAGAGGATCCGGCGCTCCCGGGCCGGCAGCTCCCGGATGGCCGGGGCCACGCTGGTCCAGCCCTCCAGCAGCTCGAACGCCTCCTCCTCCACCCCGAACTCCCGGGGCGCGTCGTCCTCGCCGGGTGCCGCGTCGAGCGACGCCGGGACGTACGCCGAGGCGACGTCGATGGCCTCGATCACCTCCTCCTCCGTGAGCCCGGTGCGCTCCGAGATCTCCCGGACGGTCGGCGAGCGGCCGAGGACCTGGGAGAGCTCCCCGACGACCCTGCTCACCTGGAGCCCCATCTCCTGGAGGCGCCGGGGGACCCGCACGCTCCACCCCCGGTCCCGGAAGTGGCGCTTCAGCTCCCCGACGATCGTGGCCGTGGCGTAGGTCGCGAACTTCACCCCGCGATCGGGGTCGAACCGGTCGATCGCCTTCAGCAGGCCGATCATGGCCACCTGGATCAGGTCATCGACCGGCTCCCCACGCCCCTGGAAGCGTCGGGCGAGGTACTCGGCGAGCGGTCGGTGTCGGACGACGAGGGCCTCCCGGGCCGCGGGGTCCTCGGGGGCCCGGACGAAGAGGTCGCGCTCCTCCGGGTCCAGCGGTTCGGTGGGGTGGGCCTCCATCAGCGGTCCCGATGCTTCCGGAGGAGGACCGAGGGCCTCCCGTCCACGGGCTCGAAGCGCACCTCGTCCGCCAGCGTGGAGAGGATCTGGCGGCTGAGCGTCTGCCCCGGGTCCTCGGGCGGCCAGCGGTCCACGCTGCGGTCCGTGCTGGCCTCGATGGTGAGCCCGCCGTCGTCCACGAGCACCCGGAGCCTCAGGGTGGCCGCTCCCCCTTCCGGGCCCACCAGGCGGGAGCACGCCTCGTCCACCATCAGCCGGAGGTCCTCGATCTCGTCGAATGCCCAGTCGAGCCGGGCGGCGACGCTCGCCACGACGGCCCGGAGCACGTGGACGTACCGCGGGAGCGCGGGGATCGACACGGTGATCTCAGGGGGCCGCCGGGCCATGGGCCCGCCTATACTAGCGGTCCGGTCTGGCCGACCGGCCAGGCCACGCGAGGAGGTGGGGAGGATCGACCTCTCGATCGCATCCCGGACCGAGGGCGGGTGGTCCGTCATCGACGTGGGGGGCGAGATCGACGTCTTCACCGCCCCCAAGCTCCGCGAGCACCTGGTGGGCCTGATCGAGGGCGGGAGCCGGCGCCTCGTGGTGGATCTCCTCGACGTCTCGTTCATGGACTCCACCGGCTTGGGGGTCCTGATCGGAGCGCTCCGACGGCTCCGCGAGACCGGGGGGGAGCTCGTGCTGGTGTGCGGGGAGGGCGCCGTGATGCGGGTCCTCACCATCACCGGCCTGGATCAGCTGTTCCCCGTCCGGTCCTCGGTCGCGGAGGCCATCTCGGCCTGAGGGGCAGGGTGGCGGCCGAGGGGGTGCCCGACCGGGAGCCCGAGGGGACCTTCGTCCTCGAGCTGCCCGATGACCCGGCGTTCGTGGCGACGGCTCGCCTGTTCGCCGGCGCCCTGGCCCGGCACTTCGGCTGCCAGGAGGACACGGTCCAGGACGTGAAGCTGGCGGTCTCGGAGGCCTGCACGGCGGCCGTCGCCGACCGGGGCACCGCGCCGGTGCGGCTGGAGGCCGCCGCCGAGGGGGCCGTCCTCCGGTTCGACGTGTGCTGCCTGGAGGGCCCGCCCGGGCGGCCGGCGGCGGGCGACGCCCGGACGGCCCACCTGGAGCGCCCCATCGGGCCCACCGGGGTCCAGCTGATCGGGGCCCTCTTCGCCGACGCGGCGACCGTCCACGACCCGGACGGCACGGCCCACATCACGTTCTCGGTGCCGCTGCCCGAGCCCCGCTAGCAGGGGCTCCGCGCTCCGCGTTCAACCCGGCCTCTTCCTGGGTATGTGTTGGGGAAGCACGGACCCGTCGGCCCGAGGAGGGGGCGGATCGGCATGTCGAGCGCGTTCGAGGTCGTGCTTCCCCCCGACCCCCGAGCGGCGTCGGCCGCCCGACAGGTGGTCCGGGAGCTCCGGGGGGTGCTCCCGCCCGAGGTCGTGGGCGACGTGGCCCTCCTGCTGACGGAGCTGGTGGCGAACAGCGTGCGGCACGCCGGTCTGGGTGGGGAGGACCGGATCCACGTCCGGATCCAGCTGGCGGCGGACCGGGTGGCCGTGGAGGTGGTGGACGACGGCCTCGGGTTCCGGCCGTCCGAACGAGCGGAGGGAGGCTGGGGTCTGTACCTCGTGGACCGCCTGGCCGACCGGTGGGGGATCCAGCGGGACGGCGCGACGGTGGCCTGGTTCGAGATCGATCTGCCGCCCCGGGGAGGGAGGTTTCGCCCGGGGGGCGGGGGGGTACAAGCGCGACGGGTGGCCGGCCGGCGGCCGGACGAGGAACGACGGGAGGGACCGCGATGACCGAGGAGCGGATCGAGGAGGCCAAGGGGCGCCTCAAGGAGGCGGCCGGGGACCTCACCGACGACGAGCGGCTGGAGCGCGAGGGGAAGGCCGACCGGGCCGCGGCGAAGGCCAAGGGCAAGGCCAAGGAGGTCGTGGACAAGGCGAAGGACGCCGCCACGACCGTCTGGGAGAAGGTCGACGACGACGACGACCGCTGAGGAAGGGGGGATCTCCGGATGACGCACGAGCCGCACACGTCCCACGAGCACCCAGAGCACGTCCACGAGCCGGCGGGGGACAGCGCGACCGGGTACGCGGTGGTGAAGTACGGGTTCATCTTCCTGATCACGATCGCGATCCTGTACTTCGTCGCCCGCTACGTGCTCCCCGCCCTGGGCTGAGCGGGAGGGGCCATGTCCACACCGCACACGCACGATCCCGTGGCCACGACGCGCACGGGCGCGTTCGCCGGCCTCTCGGCGGTCCGCGCCCTCCTCACGCTGGTGGGGGCGGCGGGCATGATCGTGGCCGCCTTCCTGGCCTGGACCGAGGGGACGATCGGGACCCGCCTCGACGTCGACGCGTTCTGGACCGCGTCGTTCGACGACACGGCGCGGTTCGTGACGAGCGCAGGGGCCGTGGCCATCGCGCTCGGCCTCCTGGCCATCATCGGGTTGGCCCCGGCCAGCGGCTGGCTCACGCGCCTGGCCGGTGCCCTGGGGATCGTGGGCTTCGTCCTGTTCCTGATCCAGCTGTACCGGGCGGACGCCACGCTCCCCGACGCGATCGGGCCCGGCGCGTGGCTCCTGCTGGCGGGGTCGATCGTCGCGCTCGTGGGCGGCTTCGTCGGCGGAACCCCCCTTGCCGCCGGCGTCGCGTCCGACCACGTCCACGGGTAGCGACCTGGGCGCGACCGGGGCCGGGTCCCGAGGCCCGGTCCCGGCACGCCCGTTCCTCATGCCGGGGGCACCTCGGGCCGGCTGACGTCCGCCACGTCCGCGTGGAGGGCGCGGAGGAGATCCGCCGAGGCGAGGTGCACGTTCACCCCTCGGGCGCCGCCCCCGATGGCCACGCGCGGCGTGCGCTCCACGGCCGCATCGGCGATCACCGGCCAGGGCCGGGCCGAGCCGAACGGCGTGATGGCCCCCCGTTCGTACCCGGTGGCCTCCCTGGCCTCCCCCGGGTCGGGGAGCGAGATGCGGGTGACCCCGAGGTGGGCACGGAGCTTCGGCCAGTCGATCTGCCGGCCGCCCGGGACCAGCACGAAGACGTAGTCGTCGGCGCCCCGGCGGACGACGATCGTCCGGATCAGCTGGTGGAGCTCGATGCCCTGGAGGGCGGCGCTCTCCTCCGCGCTCGAGGGCGGCGGCGTCCGCACCACCTCGAAGGAAAAGCCTGCCTCCTGGGCCGCCCGGATCGCCGGCGAGTCCCCGCCAGCGGGGGGCGCGTGCGGGGCATCGTGCGTCATGGACCTCCGTCCCCGCTCGATGAACGGTCAGCGGCCACGCGGACCGCTTGCTCACCACAGGTCGGCATCGAGCCGCGCGGCGTCGCGGGAGCCGTCAGCTCCCGTCGGACGGTCCGGCCGGGGCCCGGGACCGGCCTTCCTCCGCCCGCCCCCTCGCCCTGTTCTCGAGGGCGTGGGCCGGCGGCCCGCCGCCCCGCCCCACCGCCACCAGAGGCTTGCCGCAGTCGCTCCGGGCGGCGGTGGGCACGAGCGCGGGGTCGCCCAGCGCCTCGACGGCCGTGACGTAGTCGCCGTGGGTCCAGTTGCCGGGGAGGCCGGACACGTCCACCAGGCCGCAGGCCGCCGGCCGGTGGAACCGAGCGATCGGCCCGCCGTGGACGCCGGGGTCCCCCTCCTCGCCCCGCTGGGTCACACGGAGGATCGCCGACCCGCCCCCGTCGTGGGCGGTCGGCCGCAACCCGACGAGACCCCAGGCCGCCGCTCCCACGACGGCCACGGAGAGGAGAGCTCCCAGGGCGATCCCGAGCCATCTCATCGAGCCTTCCATACCAGACCGGAGGCCGTTCGCCCATCCCCGAAGGACGTGTGACGGGGGGACGCTGGCCCCGGCCGCGGTGGGCCCTGCCGAGGGCCCATCCGATCCGCCTCCGGTCTCGCGGCCGCGAAGCGCCCCGGCGCCGTCGGGTCCGGGCCCCGGCTCGGCGGTCGAACGCCGGCGGCGATCACGGTCCGCCTGCGGTCACACCCCGGCCCGCTGCCGCGTCCAACCGGGTGGAGCCCTCCCGTCGGGAGGCAGGGAAGGGGGTGGTCAGGTGTCGGCCAGGGAGACGGTGCGCGCGTACCTGGAGCGGGTGGTGAGCCGGGGGGAGCCGGCCGCGTTCGACGAGCTGTGTGACCCGGAGATGACGTTCGAGAGCCCGTACACGCCCGAGCCCGTGCGGGGCCTGGATGGGTTCCGGGCGATGATCCTGGGGCTCCGTTCGGCGTTCCCGGACCTCCGGATCGAGGAGCGTGATCTGATCGCCGAGGGCGACCTGGTCGCCGCGCGGTGGGTCGCCTCGGGCACCCACACCGGCGCCGACTTCGCCGGCGTCCCCGCGTCCGGGCGGCGGTTCGAGATCACCGGGATGAGCTTCTACCGCGTCCGCGACGGGCGGATCGTGGAGGGCTGGGTGAACGACGACACCGCCGGGATGCTGATGCAGCTCGGGGTCATCCCCGCGCCCTCCTCGGCGTAGGCTCCCAGCATGGACGCCCGCGAGGACCTCGAGGAGCTCGCCCGGGAGGCGTCGCGGGGCGACCGGGTGGCCCTCGACGCCCTGGTGCGGGCGATCTCGGACGGGGTCTACGGCCTGGCCATGCGCATGCTCGGCCACCCGGCGGACGCCGAGGACGCGACCCAGGAGATCCTGGTGAAGGTGATCACGCATCTCTCCGGGTTCCGCGGCGAGAGCGGTCTGCGGACCTGGGTGTGGCGGATCGCGGCGAACCACCTGGTCTCGGTCCGCCGCTCTCGTCGGGAGGTGCCCGGGCTCTCGTTCGAGCAGCTCGACGCGATGCTCGACGCGGGCGTGGAGGCGGCGGCCTCGATGCCCCCGTCGGACCCCTCGCCCGAGGCGGCCGCGCTCGAGGAGGAGGTGAAGCTCGGGTGCACCCACGCGATGCTCCTGTGCCTGGACCGTGAGCACCGGCTGGCGTTCGTGCTGTCGGAGATCTACGACCTGACCGGCCCCGAGGGGGCCACGGTCCTGGGCATCGAGCCGGCCGCGTTCCGCCAGCGCGTCTCGCGCGCGAAGCGCCGGATGCGCGCCTTCATGGAGCGGACCTGCGGGCTCGTGTCGGAGGAGGCGCGCTGCCGATGCCGGACCCAGGTCGGCCCCAGCGTGGCGAGCGGGCTCATAGACCGGGAGCGCCTCGTGTACGCCTCGCACCCCGTCACGGCCGAGGACGCGGACGAGGCCCGCCGCGCCTACGAGGCGATCGAGGGGGCCCGGCGCTACCTCGCGGTGCTCCGGAGCCAGCCGACGTACGCGGCGCCGGAGCGGGTGCGGGAGGGACTGCGAACGTTGCTCGGGGAGGCCTGAGACGACGGGTCGAGAACCCCGGCGCGGTCGGCGCGAGCCGTGGGCCGAGACCCGTCAGGCGGAGCAGGCGTCCCGGCCGTTTCCCCCCTCCGGTGGAGGGGTATCGCTGCGGTGTTGCACGCCGACCGCCCGCCCCGCGGCGTGGTGGCCCGCTTCGCGGACGCGGAGGGGGCCCGGGCCGCCATCGACGCCCTGGAACGGGCCGGGGTCGAGGCGGCGTCGATCTCCGTGGAGGGCCCAGCGGCGGAGCGCGCGCAGGCCCCGGGCGGGGACGTCCGGGCCCGGGAGGCGGCCATGACGGGAGCGGTCGGCCGCAGGGTGCTCCTCGGCGGGGGGCTCGGCGCCGTCGCGGGCGCGCTCATCGGGTTCCTGATCGCGGTCGTGTGGCGGGGGGGCGACCTCGGGATGGTCGCGTCGTCGGTCGGGGTCGTGGCCGGGGCGGTGATGGGGGGCGGCGTGGGCGGCGTGGCCGCCGGGATGTCGGCCCTGCGGGCCACGGAGGGCTGGGAGCTCACGTTCGAGCCCCGGGCCCGGGGGGAGGTCGTGGTCCGGGTCGACGCGGAGCGGGAGGAGGACGTGGCGCGGGGGGAGGAGATCCTCCGGGAGCTCCGGCCGCTGGAGGTGCGCCGGACCGGCGG